>PMUF01000053.1 GCA_003167015.1 Chitinophagaceae bacterium
TATCCGGCTTTTTATCTTTCTTCGTTCAACCCGGTGAAGGTATTGAAAGGCACTTTCAAGGCCGGGCGGTGGGCGGCTTTGCCGAGGCGGGTGCTGATCGTGATCCAGTTCACCGTTTCTGTCGCACTGATTGTCGGGACGATCATCGTCTTTCAGCAGATCCTTTATGTCAAGAACAGGCCGGTTGGCTATTCGCGGGAAGGGTTGATCACAGTCGATATCATCGGGCAGGAGCTGCCCCGCCACTATGAGGCACTGCGGCAGGACCTGCTGAGGTCGGGGGCGGTCACGAATATGGCGGAGTCCAGCAGCCCTACGACGGCGACGTATAACAACCAGAGCGGTTTTATCTGGGAGGGTAAAGACCCTAACATGACGCCGAGCTTTGCGGTGTTTTGGGGGACGATGGATTTTGGCCCGACAGTGGGCTGGCAGTTCATGGCGGGGCGGGACTTTTCACGGGATTTCCCTTCGGACTCCAGCGCTTTGATCCTGAATGAGACGGCAGTGAAATATATGGGCTTGAAGAACCCGATCGGGGCGACGATCCAATACACCTATAGCAGTCATGCCGATCACAATTACCATGTGATCGGGGTCGTCAGGGATTTGGTGATGGATTCTCCTTTTGGGCCGGCGAAACAATCCATTTTCATGCTCGGCGATCAGGAGAACGCGAATGTGATCACGGTCAGGATTAATCCGCGGGTATCGACGAGTGCAGCCTTGCCGGTAATCGGGTCCATCTTTAAGAAATATGATCCGACCGAGCCATTTGAATATAATTTCAACGATGCCGTGTATGCGCAGAAGTTCGCTCTGGAGGATAGGGTAGGTAAGCTGGCGGCTTTCTTTACGATCTTCGCGATCTTCATCAGCTGTCTGGGGTTATTCGGGATGGCGAGTTTTATGGCAGAGCAGCGAGTCAAGGAGATCGGGGTGCGGAAGGTGTTGGGGGCTTCGGTCCCGCATCTCTGGAGTTTGCTGTCGCGGGATTTTCTGGGGTTGGTGGGACTGTCGTTCATTATCGCCGTGCCGCTCTCGTGGTATGTGATGGGAGGGTGGCTGAGGCATTATCAGTACCGAGTGGCGATTTCGGCATGGGTGTTCGTGGTGACGGCTTTGTTGGCGCTGGTGATCACGCTGGCGACGGTGAGCTGGCAGGCGATACGCGCGGCGATGGCGAATCCGGTGCGGAGCCTCCGAACGGAGTAACCGAGCGAAGCGAAGGTTACGAACGAGACGGACCGTGTCGAAGCAGGTCCGGCGAAGTTTTAGGCTCGCGGAGCAAGGAGGCACGAAGTGCCGAATTGCGGAGCAGATATAGGCCCCGGTTAGCCTGCCGAAGGCGGGCGCGGCGAAGAAGGGACTAACAAAAACTTATGACTCATGATAAAGAATTATTTTCAGATTGCCTGGCGGAGCCTGGTGAAGAATCGCGTCTATTCCTTTATCAATATCCTGGGACTGGCGATCGGCATGGCGGTAGTGATGCTGATCGGGCTATGGATCCGGGACGAGCTCAATTACAATAAGGATTTTGCGAATTATGACCGGATCGTGCAGGTCATGCTGACGCAGACGCATGGGAATGACACGCGCACGAACGAGGCGGTGCCGATCCCACTGGCGGCAGATATGCGGACACGTTATGGTGCGGATTTCAAAAAGGTTTCGCTGGCTTCCTGGAATTCGCTGCATATCCTGGTAGTGGGTGACAAGCAACTGAGCAAACAAGGGATGTTCGTCGAGCCGGACATGATCAATATCCTGGCGCTGCGGACCGTCGACGGGCGGAAGCTGTTGCTGGACGACCCTTCTTCCATATTGATTAGCCAATCGATCGCGACAGCCTTGTTCGGTCACGAGGAAGCGACAGGCAAAGCCGTGAAACTCGATGACAGCACCATATTCAAAGTAGCCGGGGTGTTTCCGGACCTGCCTTTTAATTCCGCTTTTCGCGAGGTCAATTATTTTGCGCCCTGGGTCAATTACGAGGCGACGCATTACTGGGTTCAGCATTCGCGAAACTCCTGGGAAGAAGCTTCTTTTCAGATTTTTGCCCTGCTGCACGATCGGGCAGATCTCGCTCAGACGGCGGGTAAGGTGAAGGATGAACTGAACGGGCATGGGCTGACGGCCAAGCCGGTGGTGGTTTTGCATCCGATGAGCAACTGGCATCTCCGCAACAACTTCTGGAACGGCAAGAATGTTGGTGGGACGATTGTGTTTGTGTGGATGTTTGGGGTGATTGGCGGATTTGTGCTGTTACTGGCCTGTATCAATTTTATGAATCTGTCTACGGCACGATCGGAAAAACGGGCGAAGGAGGTGGGCATTCGAAAATCAGTGGGATCGATGCGGGTGCAGCTGATCATGCAGTTCCTGGGTGAGTCGGTGTTTATTGCGTTGCTGTCTTTCGGGGTGTCGTTGCTGCTGGTGCAGTTGGCGCTGCCGTGGTTCAATAACGTAGCGGATAAGCAGATGCATATTTTGTGGGACAGCCCGGTGTTCTGGCTGGTGGCCGCGGGTTCGACTCTGCTGGCGGGGTTGATCGCGGGTAGCTATCCGGCTTTTTATCTTTCTTCTTTCAATCCGGTCAAAGTACTGAAAGGTACTTTTAAGGCAGGGCGCTGGTCGGCGTTGCCGAGGCGAGTGCTGATTGTTATACAGTTTACTGTATCGGTAGCGCTGATCATCGGGACGATCATTGTTTTTCAGCAGATCCTTTATGTGAAGAACAGGCCTATTGGCTATTCACGTGAGGGGTTGATCACTGTGCCGGTGATGAATGGGGATCTGGATGTTCACTATAATGCCCTGAGGCAAGAACTCATGCGTTCCGGTGCAGCTGCTAATGTGGCGGCGTCGAGTAGTCCGACGACGGATGTTTGGAACAACCAGAGTGGGTTTAAGTGGGATGGGAAGGACCCGAATATGACGCCTAGCTTTGCGGTGTTTTTCAGCAGCTTTGATTATGGGACGACGGTGGACTGGCAGTTGGTGGCGGGACGGGATTTTTCGCATCATTTCCCTACGGATTCGACGGCGATGATCCTGAATGAGTCGGCGGTGAAGTATATGGGGTTGAAGAACCCGATTGGGTCGCGGGTCAGTTACGTGGCGGGCAGCAATGATCCCCGATATTTTCATGTGATCGGGGTAGTCAAAGATATGGTGATGCAATCACCTTTTGCGCAGGTGAAGCAATCGATCTTCATGGTCGATGACGATAGCTATATGAATGTGATCACGGTGAAGATGAACCCGACGATGTCAGCCAGTGAAGCGTTGGGAATTATCGGGCCGATCTTTAAGAAGTTTAACCCCAATGCGCCATTCGAATATAAGTTCAATGATGATGAATATGCGCGAAAGTTTGCTTTGGAGACGAGAATAGGGAATCTGGCGGGTTTCTTTACGATATTGGCGATCTTTATCAGCTGTCTCGGGCTATTCGGGATGGCCAGTTTTATGGCGGAGCAAAGAATTAAGGAGATCGGGGTGCGGAAGGTGCTGGGGGCGTCGGTGCCTCATCTGTGGGCGTTGTTGTCGCGGGATTTCGTGGGGTTGGTGGGGTTGTCGTTTTTTATTGCGGTCCCGGTGGCGTACCGGGTGATGCATAGCTGGTTGTTGCGATATGAGTACCGGGTGGGGATTTCGGTGTGGGTGTTTGTGGTGACGATGGTGCTGGCGATGGTAATTACGCTGGCGACGGTGAGTGTGCAGGCGATACGTGCGGCGATGGCCAGTCCGGTGAGGAGCTTAAGGACGGAGTGAGGGGGATAACATTACGATTTGAAGGGTGAGTAGGCTTATGGCAATGAAATTGTTGCCAGATTTATTTGGCAATAAAAGTATTGCTAAGTATTTTTGGCAATAAAATCATTGTCAAATGAAAGCGGATGAGGAATGGGTGCATCCTAATACGATTACAGGAGACGCTGCGACGGATGAAAGGTATTTGCGGCGTGACCGAATCAATGAGTATTTCTGGCGTGAGGTCATAAAGGGCAATCACATCCTTTTTGTAGCGCCAAGGCGGGTAGGTAAAACATCTATCATGAAGGACCTGGCCGGGAATTGTCCGGACGGATTCGTTTGTATCTACGAAAATATAGAGGGGGTTACTTCCCGCAATGAATTTTACCGCAGATTGTTCGAGTTAATACTCCAATGTGTACACCGCAGTAAGATCAAGCAAGCAAAAGAATTTATCGAAAGTTGCTTTAAGAAGTATAGCATCACGGAAATTTCCAAGTCCGGAATTAAACTTGGGGTTCAGGATATCAATTATGAAAAGGAGATCAGAGATCTGATCCCTGAATTGACGAAGGCTACCGTCCATGCTGTTATTTTCCTTGATGAATTTTCTGATGTGATTCATAAGTTGAAGAAGAGCGGGCTGCATCAGGATGCCATTGATATTCTGCACACGTTGCGGGAAATAAGGAGCGACGATGATTTCAGGCACTTTACCGTTGTTTACGCCGGTTCTATAGGATTGGAGTTCGTTATCAAACAGATCGACCGGCCTAAGTTGATCAATGACCTGTGAGGTGCATCAGTTTTGTCG
>PMUF01000008.1 GCA_003167015.1 Chitinophagaceae bacterium
GACCGTACAGGATTTCTGGTACGATCCGGAACATTTGAATGCCATTCCACTGGATGAGGGGCAGCTGCAGCAATTCGGTTTTGAGCGGCAGGACATGCCGGATGGGAAGATCAAGTACCTGAAAGGGCCTTTCCGTATCCTGTTGTCCGAAAAAGGGAATTTTTCCGATTTTGAGATCTGGTATCGGGAAGACCGCCGGCATATTACGCAACCGCTGACGGTGCATATGCTTCAGAATCATTATCATTCGATGACCAAGGTGGATTTGATGCGGCCTGTCGGGGTTTCGGCCCACTGATAGGGGGGTGGCCCGGCCTGGTTCGTCTCCGGCTCCTGGCCGAAGAGGCCAAAAAAAGACATTAATGTATCAAAAAATACATTTTAGCGCTATTTTTTGATACGATGCAAATTATTCCTATCTTTGCGCTCCCAAAAACTGTATGGCGAAACAAGCACTCATTAAACAAGATGGTATCATTCTGGAGGCCTTATCCAATGCAATGTTCAAGGTGAAGTTGGAAAACGGGCACGAAATACTGGCGACCATCTCTGGGAAAATGAGGATGAACTACATTCGGATATTGCCGGGTGATAAGGTTGGAGTGGAGATGAGCCCGTACGATTTGACGAGGGGAAGGATCATATTCAGATATAAATAATATAGATATGAAAGTTCGTGCATCCATTAAAAAGCGCAGTGCCGATTGTAAGATCGTGAGGAGGAAGGGGAAGCTGTATGTAATCAACAAGAAGAATCCGCGTTTTAAGCAGCGGCAAGGGTAACCGAGCGAAGCGAAGGTTACGAACAAGGAGGAGCGTGGCAAAGCAGCTCCGACGAAGTTCATACTTATAACTAGTAAAAAAGTAAATTTAGAATATGGCACGTATTGCCGGTGTAGACTTACCAAAAAATAAAAGAGGCGAGATCGGACTGACTTATATCTTCGGCATTGGTCGTTCCACTGCCCAGTATATCCTGACCAGTGCGGGTATTGACTTCGACAAGAAGGTGAATCAATGGAATGATGATGAGCTGAATGCCATCCGTAACATTATTACCAATGAGTTCAAGGTAGAAGGCGCTTTGCGGTCGGAAGTACAGATGAATATCAAGCGTCTGCTGGATATTGCCTGTTATCGCGGATTGCGTCACAGGAAGGGCCTGCCGGTTCGTGGTCAGCGTACCCGTACCAACAGCCGTACGCGTAAGGGCAAGCGGAAGACGGTTGCCGGCAAGAAGAAGATAGCCAAGAAATAGTCATTGATCATGAGCTGGTAGCTGCCTTGCGCGGTTGTCGGCTTGTGTTATTATATGCACCATTACAGGATCAGTTGCGGATGCGCGGTGCAGGCGGAGGGCTGATCCGGTCCCGGTGAATCGGGATGATTTTAAAAACAAAGCGGACCGTGAGGCCGCGGCAAAGACTACCTCATTTAAAGCGTTATGGCAAAAGCACAGGCAAACAGCGCGAAAGCAGCTGCTAAAAAAAGGATCGTGAAGGTGGATGTATATGGAGATGCCCATATCACTGCCAGTTTTAACAACATCATCATTAGCCTCACCAACAAGAACGGCCAGGTTATTTCCTGGAGCAGTGCCGGTAAGATGGGGTTCAAGGGTTCCAAGAAGAACACTCCTTATGCGGCGCAGATGGCGTCGTCCGATGCTGCGAAGGCGGCAATCGATGCTGGTCTGAAGAAGGTGGATGTGTATGTAAAGGGTCCCGGATCGGGCAGGGAAAGTGCTATTCGCGCCCTGGCCAATAACGGTATCGAGGTGGTGATGATCAAGGATGTGACGCCGCTGCCGCACAACGGTTGTCGTCCGCCGAAGAAACGTAGGGTATAGTTGATATTAACAAGCCGGGTAAGCTTCAATTTTAAGATTTTTAGATAAGCTTATTTCGGGAACTTAAAAATCTAACCAATTCATTATGGCACGTTACACAGGTCCGAAGACCAGAATTTGTCGCATTTTTGGCGAACCTATCTTAGGTAATGGAAAGTATCTCACCAAGAACAGCAACCCTCCCGGGCAGCATGGTGGTACGAAGAAGCGTAAGGCTCCGGGGGAGTATGCGCTGCAGTTGAAAGAGAAACAAAAAGCCAAATATACGTACGGTATATTGGAGCGTCAGTTCCGCAAGACTTTCGATGAGGCGAACAGGATCAAAGGTGTTACCGGCGAGAACCTGATCAAGTTGCTGGAAGCTCGTCTGGACAATACGGTATATCGTCTGGGGATTGCCCCTTCTCGTCCTGCTGCCCGTCAGCTGGTGGCGCATAAGCATGTCACCGTCAACGGTGAGGTGGTGAATGTTCCTTCCTTCCAGTTGCGTCCGGGTGATGTGATCAGTCTGAAGGAGGCTACGAAGGGGAATACGGCTTTGACGAGCCAGATCCGCGGGAAGAATGCCAAATTCAACTGGCTGGATTGGACTGAAGCCGAGTTCAAAGGAACTTTTATTGCTTTTCCTGAGCGGGAGAGTGTTCCTGAGAACATTAAGGAGCAGTTGATTGTTGAGTTGTATTCCAAGTAATAATGGAGGGGATGCCGCTCTGTCCGGACAGGGGGTATTGCCGAAGTTTTAAACAGTTAAATCGTAAATTTAAATATGGCCATTTTAAATTTCCAGAAACCAGACAAGATCATTCTTCAAAAGGCGACTGATTTTGAAGCCCAATTCGAATTTCGTCCTTTAGAGCCGGGTTATGGTGTCACCATTGGCAATGCTTTGCGCAGGGTGTTGCTTAGCTCGCTGGAAGGATATGCGATCATCGGGGTCAAAATCGAAGGCGCCGACCATGAATTCGCAACCCTGAAGGGTGTAACGGAAGACGTGGTGGAAATCATCCTTAATCTGAAGCAGGTTCGTTTCAAGAAGAAGGTTGAGCATGAAGTGGCTCAGGAGAAGATAACGTTGAGCCTGAAGAACAAGACGGAATTCACTGCCGGAACGCTTGGGGAAGCTACTCCCAGCTTCGAGGTGATGAACCCGGGTTTATTGATCTGTACCCTGGATTCTTCTGCCAAGCTGGATATCGAGATCACGATCGGTAAAGGTCGTGGCTATGTACCGGCAGAGGATAACAAGCCGAAAGATGCGCCCTTCGGCTATATTCCGACCGACGCCATATTTACGCCGATCAAGAATGTGAAATATTCCATCGAGAATACCCGTGTGGAACAGCGCACAGACTTTGAAAAGCTGGTTATGGAAGTCTCTACGGACGGCACCATTCATCCTGAAGAGGCGGTTAAGCAGGCCAGCCGGATCCTGATCCAGCACCTGATGATCATCACTGACGAAAACATCACTTTTGACAATAAGGAAGAGAAGAAGGAAGATCTGGTTGACGAGCAGACGCTGCAGCTTCGTAAGATCCTGAAGACTCCTCTGGAAGACCTGGATCTTTCCGTACGTGCCTTCAATTGTCTGAAAGCTGCCAAGATCAACAGTCTCAGTG
>PMUF01000514.1 GCA_003167015.1 Chitinophagaceae bacterium
CGAAGCGAAGGTTACGAACGAGTTGGGCCGTGTCGAAGCAGGCCCGACGAAGTTCGAGGCTCGCGGAGCAATGAGGTACGAAGTACCGAATTGTGGAGCAGACATAGGCCCCGGTTAGGCCGTCAACGACGGTCGCAGCTGAGAGGGGGCCGGGCGAGGGCGCTGAGCGGCGCGAAGCGGCGGCGGATGGCAAGAGGACGCGCGCGGGGGGGCGGCGGATGGCAGAAATATCCTAACTTGAGGCTATATCAACCATTAAACCGATTGTGCCATGGATATTTCCGTTTTGGATTTTTTGAATTCAATCATCCCTATATCGGAAGATTTAAAGATCAGACTCCACTCCATCATGAGAGCCGGCGAATTTAAAAAGAAAACAGTATTGTTGAAAGAGGGCCAAGTATCCAATTACATCTATTTTATCGAATTAGGGCTCCTTCGGATATATTATATCAAAGATGATAAAGAGATCTGCAGCGGTTTGGTCTGTGAAGGCGGCCTGGCTATCGCCGTCAAAAGTTTTTTCAAGCGAGAGAAGAGCGATGAGTTTATCGAAACGATAGAAGACACGCGGGTCCAGTATATCTCTTACGAGGAACTGGAGCAGTTGTATGTCGACTTTCCTGAATACAATATTGTAGGAAGGAAGCTGATCACCGAATACTACGTAAAAAGCGAAGAAAGAAACTTCCTGTTACGGAAACAAACTGCACAAGAGAAATTCCAATACTTTCAAAAACACTTCGGGCATTTGATGTCCAGGGTCCAGCGAAAAGACATCGCCTCTTTTATTGGGATTAATTTAGAAACCTTAAGCCGACTTTAAATATTTAAAGAATTTGACTTTTGTCAAATCGAAATCCCTTTTTTCTGCTTTACTTAGATGCATTATCAGGAACTTCTTTGTTTCAACCTAAACCAAGTAATTGCTATTATGGGACTTTACCTTCATGCCGTGCATGATATGTTGCACGCCTTCTTCCGTAAATATACTTTACTACCCTTTCAGAAACTGGATTTCATCGATTTCACAAGACAGTAATTTCCTACTGAAAAATTAACTTTATGTGTCGTACAGCTTATATAGGGCTGGCAGCAGCTCTATGCCTTGCCGTGGCGGTCTCTCATGCCCAGTCGACGGATTCGCTGACCGGCAAGCTGGCCAATTTTCCTTCGCGGCTCTTCGGCCGGATCCAGTCGCAGACGGCCAGTCTGAATCAACAGCTGACCAGCCAGACGGTCAAATATTTACAGCGGATGGGCCGCCAGGAGGAGAAACTTAAGGCACGGCTATACCAACGGGATTCCGTGCAGGCAGCACGACTTTATCCCAACGATCCCAAACAGCAATACGCCGCGCTCGCGCAAAAGTTCCGGCAGGACAGCACGAAGGCGTTTACGTCCATGGGTCCGGAATATCTGCCGTATGCCGACTCTACGCATGGGGCGCTGGCGTTCCTGAATAAAAATCCCACGCTGATCAATGCCAGTCCTGCTCTGCAGGCTAAGATACAAGGCGTACAGGCGCAGCTGCAACAGCTGCAGGCCAAGCTGCAACAGGCAGATGTGATCAAGCAGTATGTCGCTTCACGCAAGGCGCAGATCCAGCAATATTTAAGTTCCTATTCCCATCTTCCCTCGGGCATTACGAATGCTTTTCAAGGGTATAACAAGCAGGCCTTCTATTATGCCGACCAGGTGCGGCAGTACCGGGCGATGCTGAATGATCCCGATAAGATGATGCAGACAGCGCTGGTGCTGTTGAACAAGGTGCCGGCCTTTACCAATTTTATGAAGAGCCATGGCTTTTTGGCGGGGCTGTTCAGCGTCCCCCCGGGATATGGGACAGACCAGGGGATGGTAGGCATGCAAACCCGCAGTCAGGTACTGGCGATGGTGCAGAGTGCGGCGGGACAAGGTGGAGCGGGTGGGTTGTCGACGATCCAGCAGAGTTTGCAAACGGCTCAGCAGGATATCAGCAAGCTACAGAATAAGCTGAGCAGTCTTGGGGCTGGGAGTGGTGGCATGGACATGCCCAACTTTCCCGTGAATGATCAAAAGAAGAAGACTTTCCTCGGCCGGTTAGAGGTGGGCGTGAATTTTCAGACCAGCCCGACGACCAATTACTATCCGACGACGGCGAATTTTGGCGTTTCGCTGGGGTATAAACTCGGGCATAACAATACGGTGGGGATCGGGGCGGCATATAAATTAGGATTGGGTGAAGGCTTTCAGCATATGGCGCTTTCGAGCCAGGGGATTGGGCTCCGGTCTTTTTTGAATGTGACAGTAAAGAAAACATGGGGAGTAATGGGGGGATTCGAGTATAACTATCAGCAACCCTTTTCTTCCTACCAGGATATCCGCAATCTGTCTGCCTGGACGCGCAGCGGGCTGATCGGCGTCACCAAGACCGTGTCGATGCATAGTGCTGTCTTCAAGAAGACGCAGGTGCAGCTGTTGTGGGATTTTTTGAGCTATTCCCAAATTCCAAAGACCTCCCCGGTGTTGTTTCGGGTGGCGTATTCTTTCTAAACTACAAAAATCGATCATGAACAGGCAGCTCTTTAGTGGATTCTTCTTTTTGTGGATGGCGATTGGGTCACAAGCAGTGTTTGCGCAGGATACGACCAATACTATCGGCAATGTTTCTATCGCCTCGCCGACAGCGGCTTCGCTCGGCAAATACGGCGACATACCCGTCAGTTATAATACCGGTATCCCCAATATCAGCATTCCCATCTATACGGTGAAGGCCGGCTCGCTGAGTTTGCCGGTCAGCCTCAGTTATCATGGGTCAGGCCTGAAGGTGCAGGAGGAAGCCAGTTGGGTAGGGGCCGGCTGGGCGCTCAATGCCGGAGGCGTGATCACCCGTACCGTCGTGGGTGCGGCCGATGACCAGGGAGTCGGATCAGCTAATATCTGCACCAATGGCCATTACAGCAGTTATGGCTATAGCAGCTATCTGTTTGTGTATGATCCCGGGGCGATAGGCGCCGCCTATGATGGTTACTGGCCCGACGACATTCTTTTTTGCCAGGGCTTCAGGGATGCGGAGCCGGACCTGTTTTTTTTCAATTTCGGCGGCTACAGCGGCAAATTTTATTTCAATGATGATCGCACGCCCGTCTTTGTCCCGGAAGAAGATTTTAAGGTGAGCCCCACTTTGGTTACCGGTCCCGGCAACTATGGCTTCGAGGGTTTTGTCATGACGACGCCTGATGGCGCAAAATACTATTTTGGCATGACAGGCAATTACAGTTCTTCTGTTCGACCCATTGAGATCAGCACGCCGTCAACCGTCCAAAACGGACCGGCCAACTCCAATACGGCTGTTTCCTCCTGGTTCCTGAACAAAATCGTCTCGGCCGATGGGACGGACTCTATCACCTTCAGCTATGCGCAGGAGCAATACAGTGAGTATTCTTTGTCCATGTTCCCGATCTCCAATTATGTTACTTCGGGGGCCATCAATCCCATGGCCGGCGGCTATGGACTGATCAAGAACTTTATCCAGGGTGTCCGGCTGACCGGTATCAACTTCCCCAATGGCCAGCTGACCTTTACGCGTTCGGCCAGTCCCCGGTCGGATCTCGGCGGATATTCTAATCAGGCTTTTGCCGATGAGGCCAATGATAGCACTGGCAGCAATCCCTCGCCCAGCTATTCCCTGGGCAGCATCGAGATCAGCAACAGCAGTGGGTTTTGTCAGAAGGATAGCCTGTATTTCGATTATTTTCATGACAATGTCAATACCCTGAATGGGCTGTTGAGCGATTACACCAACTATAACATTCAGACTGATACCTACCGCCTCAGGCTGGACAGTTTAAAGGAGACGTCCTGCGATGGGACGGTCAGCGTCCCGCCTTACAAATTCACCTATTATTCCGAACTGGTGCCCAGGAAACTGAGCCTGGGCATCGATCACTGGGGGTTTTATAATGGAGTGACCGGTAACCAGGGGTTAGTCCCTACTTATAGCTTGATCAACACGAACGGCATCCCGGAGCAGGTCTTTCAGGGCGCTAATCGCGACGCCAGCTGGCCGGCCATGCGGGGAGGCGGTTTACAACAGATCACCTATCCTACGGGCGGCTATACGAATTTTACTTTTGAACCGAATACCACCTGGATAAACGCTACGAATTATGTATCTACCAACCGGATCAGCTATGCTTGTGCGGGTTGTAGCGGCAACAACGGCGGCCCAGGCAATCCGGATACAGTAGACCTGACGTCGGTAGGAAATGAGTATCAGATCATTCTGGCAAATAATAGTAACGGTGGCACCGGTTATTTGAATATTTATCCGGTTGGGAGCTATACCCCGGCCTACAGCACCGGTAATGTGGCTCTTAACCAGACGGATACTTTCTACATTATTTTGTCTGCGGGAAACTATTTGGTCGTGATGTCTAAGGAAGATGTGGTGAGTGCAGGGGCCGGCCTCACTGCCGTTATCAACGAGCTCGTACCTGTCAGCTATACCGGCAATGACACGGTGGGCGGGCTACGGATCAAGACCATCACGAATTATGATGCCTTAACACCGGACAGCGTCATGACCTCCTACACCTATACGGCCTGGGGAGGGACGCAGTCCTCGGGCATTCTATATAGCCGGCCCGTCTATGTCCAGCAGATCCGGAACGATGTCTACGGGTGGGTCTATGAGCCGATCAACGGAACACCGGGTTGTATCGGGAATAACATTTACTACATTTCTCCTACCAGTATCAGTCCTATGTCTACGATACAGGGCAATCATATCGGCTATAACGAGGTGGACGTCACACAACCCGGCAACGGGCATACGACTTATCGCTATTATGGCTCACCCTATTGGGACAATATCATTTCGGATGTCTGCACCAGGAGCATCAGCCTGTCTACCTGCACGACGGCCATCCCTAATTTCCCCGCTGCCCCCCTTCCTTTCGAACCGATGCGGGGCGAGCTGCAATATGTTGGTCAATTCAACCAGGCCGGACAGGTCCTGAAAGACGTCAGCTATACACCGGTCTATGTCTTCGATTCACTGGTGACACCCGCGTTGAGTTATATTGACATCCCGGGCTTGTATTCCAATACGGCCTATACCTTGCAGTCCGCCAAAAAAGTGCAGACGACCGCAGTGTCCACGCTGTACGATCCCAGCATCTCCGGCTACACCTCAACGACATCGACGGTGTACTATGGCAGCAATTATCACCATCAGCCGACCCGCCAGGTGACGACCACCTCGACGGGAGACAGCCTGGCCACCAATACGCTCTATACCATGGATTTCCGGGTGTCTTCCTGTGATGCCATTCCGGACAGCCTGCCTTATTACATCAATTCCGTGAACGCGGATACCAGTATGTTCTTTGCCGATATCGGCATACCCGTTGCGTCGAACTGGCAAGGCAGGATGGACACGTTATCCAATATGCGCCGTCATGTCAGCCTGTCCCGCGTACAATACCTGAATTACCGGCTGCGGAGCTTTTCCGGGTCCGGAAACCAGCAGGCTACGTGCTATGCGACGGCGGAAAGTTCTGCCGATACGGCACTGAAGCCAATTCTCCGGATGCAGGATGAATACGACATATCGCCGATTGAGGTCTCGCAATGGCGGGACAACCGGCTGATCCATGCCACCTTTAACAAATACGACACATCCCTGAACCCGGTGGGAGTCGTCTACCCGGACCGGACGCAACTGATCAATCTGCAAGCCGCTTCCGGCACCTTCACGCCGGCCGCCGTATCAGGTAATACGATCACCAAAGACAGCCGCTATCTCGACGAAACGCTCTATCAATTCAGCACGGGCAATCCGCAGCAGGTGCTCGGGCATGACGGGATACCCATATCGTACCTATGGAATTACAACAATACCCTGCCGGTTGCCAAAGTCACCAATGCGACAACCAGCCAGGTGGCCTATACCAGCTTTGAAGGCAACGGATTCGGCAACTGGATGTATACCGGTACTGCCACGGCCGATACGACAGCTGTTACCGGGGGCTATAGCTATAACCTGGGGCAAACTTCCGGCTCGATCAGCCTGTCAGGTCTGAGCACCACCACGACCTATATCGTTTCTTACTGGAGTAAAACCGGCAGCAGCTATACAGTCACCGGCACTACCACGGTGACGCAAGGTAAAACGGTAACGCTCAAAGGCGGGACCTGGACGTATTTCGAGCACGTCGTGACGGGCACGGCCACCGTCACCGTGTCGGGCAGTGGGAATATCGATGAGCTGAGACTGTATCCGTCCACCGCACAAATGACGACCTATACCTATACTCCATTGGTAGGGATGACCTGTTCCTGCGACGTGGACAACCGGGTGACGTACTACACCTACGACGCACTGGGCAGATTGAGGTACATCAGGGACCAGAATGGCAATATGATCAAGACATACCAATACCATTATCAGGGACAATAACCAACCCATCATCCTAACAATATAGCGCATGCTCTTCTCCATCCATAAAAGTGAAAAATGCCGGCCGGGTACGGCGCCCTTCTTTATCCTGGTATGGCTATGCCTGATGCTGGCTGCTACTAGTACTGCGCTGGCAAAGGGAGGCGGTCCCTGTATCCTGTGCAGCATCACCGGGCCTAATCCCACTCCGAAGGGAACGACGCAGACCTACACCCTCACGGGCGGTTGTACAACCGGAGCCACCAGCTGGACCTGTAGTTGCGGGAACATATTGAGCTATACCTCGACCAGCGTCACCATCACCTTTGCCACTACTTGCTCGAGTGCCGTCATCACGGCAAAAACGCCCAGCGGAACCCTGGCTACGCTGACCGTGACCCTGTCTACGCCGCCAACCCTGAATGGCGGCACTATCAGCAACTCTTCGCAAGGATTTTATTCCGGCGGTAGCCCGGCGACTATTCTAGCTTCTACTGCTTCCGGTGGTGCATGCGATTCCGAATTTGTGTATAACTGGTATTCTTCCGTCGATAACGTGACTTTTGATGTGATTCCGGGCACTGAAGGCCAGGATTACCTGCCCGGTACGATAACACAGACCCTGTATTTTAAGCGTCAGACGAGCTGTTCCGGTTACACCGCCTGGACGACCAATACAGCCGAAATCATTCTCTATCCGGCATTGGTAGCAGGCTCGGTAAGCCCTGCCAGCAATACCATCAATTACAATACCTCTGCCGGCACCTTATCGGCCAGCGGCGTATCCGGCGGTTCCGGCAGTTATACCTATCAATGGTACAGTTCGTCGCCGACCTCGGGCAATTTTGGTCTGATTGCCAATGCTACCGGCTCGACTTATTCCCCCGGGAACCTGACGGCCACCACTTATTACGAGGTAGCGGTCACCAGCGCCGGCCTCACCCTCAACAGCAGTTATGGCGTGGTCAATGTTTATCCGGCCGTGTCGGGATCGATAAGTCCTTCCAGCCAGAGCATTGATCAGAATACTGTTCCCGGTAGTTTGACTGTAACCGGATCGGGCGGTAACGGCAGCTATGGCTATCAATGGTACACCAATGCGAGCGGCAGTTATCAGCCCATCAGTGGCGCCACCAACAGCACCTATGCGCCGTCCGCCCTTAGTGCTACGACCAGTTATGAGGTCGTTGTGACCAGCAATGGCGCTAGTGCTACTACCGCAGCGGCAACGATATATGCTCTTCCGCCCAGTACGTACCTTAATTACATCCGGACCCGGGATATTATCCGGCCGGGGGTTACAGATACCGTGACAGCCGATGGGCTGACAGCCACCACAGGTGTACACCAAAGCACGGAATATCTGGATGGCCTGGGTCGTCCTATCCAGGAGGTGACGATGCAGGCCAGCCCTTTGCAGCATGATATGGTCGATATGCACGTGTATGATGATTTTGGCCGTGAGCCTACCCATTACCTGCCCTATACCTCTGCGCTGACCGATGGTAATTACAAAATCAACCCCACGGTCGAGCAGACCAGCTTCAATACTGCTCAGTTTCCTGGGGAGCAATATTATTACGGTTCTACGGCCTTCGAGCCTTCGCCGCTGAACCGGGTGTCGGCGACCTATGCAGCGGGCCTGAACTGGGAGGGAGCCAGCCGGGGCGTGTCCGCTCAGTATTCGGTCAATGGGGCCAGCGACAGCGTACAGGACTGGACGATCTCCTCAGTAGCCGAAAGCCTGCCGGTGAGCGCAGGGATGTACGCATCCGGAACGCTGTATAAGAATATGACAACCGATGAAGAGGGTCACCAGGTGGTGCAGTATTCCGACCTGCAAGGACATGTGGTGCTTAAAAAGGTGCAGCTTTGGACCCCCCCGGCGGCAGGGCCTTCCGGGTGGCTGAATACGTACTACGTGTATGATACGCTGAACAGCCTGCGTTTTGTGATCCCGCCGGCAGGGGTGCAATGGCTGCTGGCCAATGGCTGGAGCTTTGCCGCGAGCGGCGGGGCGCAGGTGGCGGCCAACCTCTGTTTCCGTTATGAATATGACTATCGGCGGCGCATGGTCATCAAAAAAGTCCCCGGGGCGGGTGAGGACTGGATGGTGTATGATGTGCGGGACCGGCTGGTCATGACCCAGGATTCCAATCAGCGCGTATTAGGTAAATGGCTGACGACCCAGTACGATGTTGAAAACAGGTCGGACAGCACCGGGCTGCTAACCGATCCCAACAATCGCAGCTATCACCAGAACCTGGCGGCGAATAGCGCAGACTACCCGGCGACCACCAGCGGCAATTATGAATGGCTGACCCGGACATACTATGACAATTATAGCTGGGTGACGCCGGCCACGAGCCTGTTGAACAATATCGGCGATAATGTAGGTAGCAGCAACTTTATCACCAGCTATAATACCTCTCCTTTGTATGCGCTGCCGCTGACGTATTTCTACAATACCCGGGGGATGGTGACCGGGCATATGGCGAAGGTGATCGGAACGACCAGCACCTATTTGTATTCCAATACTTTCTACGATGACCATAGCCGGCAGATTCAAACGCAATCTATCAATTATTCCGGCGGCGTGGATACCTTGACTACCCAGAGTGATTTTAGCGGCAAGTCATTACGGGTTCAGCTCAACCATAAGAACAACGATAATTCGGGGCAGGATTATTTGGTGGTGACCAAGATGAGCTATGATCCGGCCTTCCGGCTGAAAAGCATTTATAAGAACATTAACAATGCCGCCAGCGACCAGCTGATCGACAGTATGCAGTACGACGAGTTGGGGCAATTGCGGACGAATTACCTTGGCAACAATGTGGACAGCCTGGTCTATGCCTATAATATCCGGGGCTGGCTTACCGGCATCAACCCCAACTATGTGGCGGGTTCCGGCACTAACTATTTCGGGATGGAGCTAGGGTATGATAAAACCACTTCCGTCGCTCCGGGCAATTCCTATACAACACCGGAATACAATGGCAATATCGAAGGGACGGTCTGGAAAACTGCGGGTAGTGGTGTCAACAGGAAGTACGATTTCAGTTATGACGACGTCGACCGGCTGGCGGGGGCCAATTTCAACCAATACAATGGGAGTAGTTTCGACAAAAGTGCGGGCATCGATTTTAGCGTCAATGGACTGAACTATGATGCAAACGGGAATATCATGGCGATGAGGCAGATGGGTTTCAAGGTGGGCGGCTCTTCGGCTATCGATGTCCTGACCTATGGCTATGGCAGCACACCCACTAACCAACTGCAGGGAGTGACGGATTCTGCCAATAATGATACAACCTTGTTGGGCGATTTTCATTACAATCCTGCGACAAAGCAGTTGACGGATTATGCCTATGATGGTAATGGCAATTTACATTCGGACAACAATAAGGCCATAGACTCGATCGGGTATAATTATTTGAACTTGCCGCAGTATGTACACATGAAGGGAAAGGGGACGATTTTGTATACTTATGATGCGGGCGGCACCAGGTGGAAAAAGACGGTCATCGATAGCCTGGCGAAAGATTCTACTATCATCTTATATCTGGGCGGGTTTGTCTATCAGCATAAGGATAGTTTTGTCAATTCAGGTGGCGGGCTGGACACCTTGCAATTCATGGCTCACGAAGAAGGGCGGACGCGCTGGGCGGCTCAAAAGTCTACGATCACCGGTTTGACAGGATATAGCTTCCAGTATGATTTTTTTGAAAAGGACCACTTGGGTAATACCCGGATGTTGCTGACGCAGGAGCGGGATACGACGAACTACCTGGCGAGCATGGAGGCGGCGTACCGCAGCACGGAATCGCAGATCTTCGGCAATATTGCCAGCACCTGTGTCGCCTGGACTTCCATGCCCAATTACCAGAATATTCCCAATAGCGCGAGGTATGCCATCACCCCTACCAATGACAGTGTATCCAAAGTGGACTATACGGGCAGTAGCGGCCAAACGACCGGACCATCGCTGCTGTTGAAAGTGATGAGCGGGGATACGGTGACGATGGGTGTGCAATCTTATTATAATAGCAATACAGTCAGCACCACCAATAGCTCCTTTACTTCGGTGTTGAATTCGCTGGCGTCAGCGCTGCTGGGAACCTCCACGGGCGATGCGGAAGCCGGTACAACGGGTTATACTTCCAGCGCGGGTCCGGTATATGGGGCACTTACCAGTTTTCTCAGCATCAAGGATACGGCACGAACGACAAACTATCCCAAGGCATATCTGAACTGGATATTCCTGGATGACCAATTTAATTATGTCAGCAGTTCCAGTGGCGCCGTTCCGGTTGCCAGTGGTAATAACCCCGCAGGCCAACTGAATTCGGTGGCTCCGGGAGGGCCGGTGGTTATGCCCAGAAATGGGTATCTTTATGTGTGGGTAAGTAATGAGACGCAGGGTTGGGACGTGTTCTTTGATAATTTGTCAGTGCAGTATAAGCAAGGGCCGATACTAGAGGAAAACCATTACTATCCGATGGGATTGACGATGGCGGGGATTTCCGACAAGGCGGTGAAGACGCAATATGCGCAGAATAGGTTCCGTTATAATGGGAAGGAGTTACAGAACCAGGAGTTTTCCGACGGGAGCGGTTTAGAGGAATATGATTTTGGGGCGAGATTCCAGGACCCACAGTTGGGGGTTTGGCATGGGATCGACCCGCTGGCAGATAAAAATAGAAGATGGAGTCCGTACAACTATGCAATGGATAACCCCATTAGGTTTATTGATCCGGACGGAATGGACCCGGAGGGTTTGCCATCATCAGGCGACCAGATAGATCCCAACGCGGCAGAATATACAGTATGGGGGCCGAATGGGGAGACGATCTGGGATAGCCACAGATCAGGTAATTCAGGGAAGTCCAAATCCGAAAAAGACAATGAAGACGATTCAGAGGAGTCATCTAAAGACCCAAAAATAAAGGTTTCAGAAATTGTTAATGCTTTTAATGATGGAAAAAAAGCTACAAGCTATGAATATGCTGCACAGGTGCTGGAGCCCGTTCATGGTTGCAGGGGGTGCAAGGTTACATATAATCCATTTTCGGATAATTTGGTCGGGCATGGGTTTATCACCTTGACGAAGTGGGAGGAAGGTGGTTCGCACGTCACCGTAACCTTTGGGTACTGGCCCGATGGAGAAGGGGGCAGTGCAACCAAGCCACAAGCCACGGGTTCTACTTTTAGAAATGATGCCGGTCATGACTGGGACGACGGGGTGACCAAGCAAATAACCGAAGGAGAGTTTAAGAATATATTGAATATTGCAGCGGCCTTTGAAGCTACGGCGTATAATCTGATCTACCAAAATTGCACCAGTTTTGTACAGGCGACAGCACATGGCGCCGGTATCAACATCAATGATGCCGAGGGATGGATTCCTATAGTAATTCCCATAGTGGGACCTGCCTTCTATCGGGCGATCAATCCGGCCAGTATGGGGGAAAGCCTTAGACAAGAGAATGTATCTCGTTATGCTAACGGAGCTTTAGAGGATTATATGATTTGGCCCTTGCATAATCCCGCACATAAATAATTAAAAATATGAGGTGGCAAACGTCTTACATCGCAATACTTTTATGTCTGTTATGCCATAGTTGTGGTGGCTGCTATGATCACCGGCTGATGGTGCCTGATGGGGGTGGTGGCGGGCACATCTTAACACCATTCGGGTGCCTGGTCTATGGACCCTGGGAAATTGGTCATGATATATATAATAAGGCTGTGTATTGGGAGGGAAAGGAGATCTCGTCTGCAGGCGTCGACTATTCGCCTTTGCAGCAGGACTTGGTTTTTGAGCTGCTGCAGGATGGATCTGTTCAATTTTGGTTCAAGCACGATTATGATTCATCATTGACGACGAGGACTTCTCCTGATGCAAGTGGCGTCCGGTCGATCACCAACGAACGACCTGCAGACAGCGACATCAAAAAGGTATACAAGACGGGCACATGGAAGGTCGATTTCAGGGATAGTAGTCTTACCATTGATTTTGGGAAAGAGAATGGGATACCTTTGTTAAAAGGGAAGTATAAAAACTTAACGAGCACTTACTTTGATTTTCAAGAAATTTCGTATTTTGACAGTACTTACCTTGGTAATAAGAAGAGACTTCAAATGGCTATTACCACTTATTATACCCATCCATGGATAAACAAATTCTAAGACCTATGCTCTATGCATAAACTTATCATTACGATATTTTTTTTATGGTGTACCACGCAGGCGGCTATCGGCCAGGGGAAGGTAGAACATATTGTAATAAGCTGGCCCGGGGAGTATAATTGGAAAATTGTGAAACAGACGCATGATGAAAATACACAGACTTCGATGATAATACCTGGCAATGATTCCATATCAAATCCGTCAATAATAGGATCATTAACGGTCTATCGAGGGGCTAAGTTTTCTAAATTAGAAGATATCATTACGCATTACAAGGCAGGATTAGATAGCGGTTCAAGATTAACCCCATTGGAAAGATCACAAAACACGAAATACTCTTGGATTATTTTTAAAGTTGAAACGCCTGCAAATAATAAATATGCTGAACCTGAATCGGATTTGTATTATGTTGTACAAGGGAAGTTCGGCTTATATGAAAACTTTGTAGGAATAAAGGCAGCAACTTTAAGTGATGAATTCGTAAAAAAATGGACGGCGGTTTTTATGACCGGCCAAATCACGACTGAATAAATGCCTTTTTCAATTGCTTTAGCGATTCCTCAACAATCTGGCTATCATCAAGCTTGATGCCGTAGTCCCGGATACGTTCAATAAGGTAGCAACCGGGTCGAGCAGGGTGCTGATGATCATCAGGATGGGCCATAGCTCCGACGGTAAATGGTAAGCGGACATGATGAGTAATTGTCCGGTATAACCGCCATTGGGTATGCTGCCTTCGATGAGGCTGACCAGCGACGCTACCAGGAGGGCCACTGCGCAAGCATCCCAGCTGGTAAAGCCGCTACCCAATAGCGAAAGTCCTACAATGGTGATAATGGCGGACCCTTCCTTATGGAGGGTGGCGCCAAGGGGGATCACTATTTTGCTGATGTTGGCGGGAATGCCCATTTTTTCGGCGGCGTCGAGGTTGGTTGGAAGTGTGGCGAGACTGCTACAGGTGGAAAAGGCAGTGATGGAAGGCGCAAGGTTATTCTTCCAGTACCGGGCTAAGGTGGCACTTCCGCCGGCGATGAATGCATAGGCTGAAAAGGCCAGCACATAATACAACAGGGAGATGCCATAGCCGACGGTGCAGATGTGGGTGTAGGCAGAAATAAGCCGTGGGCCCGTGGCCGCTATCTGGCAGGCAAAGTATATGCCTAATCCGAGGGGTGCGAACTTTATGATCACTTTCAGCCACTGTTTTATTTTTTCGCTGCTTGTTCTTAAAAAGCGGCCGGCGGCCCCGGAGCGGCGTGCTGCGATGCCTATGAGTATGGAAATTATCAGGAGGACGGGCACGGTGTTACCGATAATGAGTCCCGGGAGGGATGCTGCCGTGGGTTGACTGGCTCTTGCGGATTGATGTATCAGTGCGGCCAGGTTTGTACCAGAAAGGTCAAGAGTAATCGGGAAAAAATGGAGGGTCAGGATGGTCAGGGTAGCCGCCAGTAAAACGGTACCGGTGAAAACGGAGATGATGATGGTTAGTAGCCGCCCGGTTTTCAGGGGCAGGCCGGGATTGGCGAGGGCGGACGATACGGTGAAAAATATCAGCGGAATAACGGCGATAAGTAAAATAGCCAGATAAATATCTCCAACGGGTTTGAACAGTAGCATTTTCTCCGGGAAGAACCGGCCGAGCAGGCCCCCGATGAGTAATCCGCTGAACAGGTAGATAAGTGCGGCGTATTTTCTGACCAATGGTTTTGACCCGGACACTTCCCAAATGTAAGGCATAATTGCGGGGGGTGGCGCGGGCGTCGCCGAAGGGGAAGTTTTTTTATGGAAAATCTCCGGCTCTGCATCATTGGAGCTAACCTTCTTTTTATATGAGAAAAATCGTCTTGTTCTTTATTCCCGGAGTCTTTTTGGTTTATGGGGTCGCGGCGCAGCATGGCGACACGCAGTCGGTGTCCGTCCGGCTGGCGTCGCAGCCGGCACTGTACAGTAAGAATGCGGTCATGGACCTTTTCCAGAACCAGCAGTTCGACGAGGCGATTGCCTATCTGTCGCCGATCCTGCAGGCGGACTCGGGGGATATCAACCTGTTGGGGTATGCGGGTTATGCCTATTTCATGAGTGACAATACCCGGGCGGCGGCGACGTGTTACCGGCATATGCTGAGCCTGGATTCTTCCAACATTTCGGCCTTGCATTACCTGGTGCTGATCCGTAGCAATGAAGACCCGGAGGAGGCGTATAGCTATGCGGCGCAGCTGTTACAACTGCAGCCGGACAGGGAGCCGTGGTGGCGGATCATGGGGGAACTGTCGGCGAGGCGGGGTAAGCCGGATGCCGCCGCCGGGTTTTTCGAGCATGCCTATTCGATGATGCCGGGAGATGCCCGGGCGGTGGCGGGGTTGGCGGAACTGCTGATCGAAAACCGGAGTTTTGCCCGCGTGGACAGCATCCTGGAGGGGGCACTGGAGAAGGATTCACTGAATTCCTCGCTGCTGAAGCTGCGGGTGAAGTCGGCTTATTTCAGCAAAAAATATGCTGAGGCGATGGTGCCGGGGCAACGGCTGGTGGCGTCGAACGAACCTGCCTCACAGGCACTGACCTGGCTGGCGCTGTCGTATTATGAGTTGAAAAGCTACCCCGATTGTATTCAGACCTGTCAGCATATGCTGGACATCGGGCTGGACCTGGAACAGGTCTATTATTATGAGGCGGAGTCATACACTAAACTGCATCAGTACCGGGTCAGCGATTCCCTGCTGCGCATCTGTCTGAAGAAGGCGATCCAGCCGACGGCGGAATGGTATTATGACGTGCTGGCGTCGAACCATGAGGCGTTGCATGAGTACAGGCAGGCGATTGCTCACTACGATACTTCGTACTATCTGTTCAAGGACCCTACTACGTTGTATACGTGCGGGCGGATTGCGGAGACGGAGCTGCATAATATGACGCTGGCGCGCAAATATTACCTGCGGTATCTGGCGGTGGCGAAGCCGACTTCTACGGAAGAGAAGGAGGCGTACCGATATGTGCGGCGGAGGTGGATGAATTGACGGCGGCCACCGGTCATGGCAATTCCTTTAATTTGAAAGTCTGGACAAATCGATTTTTTAATGCGCTTTTGGAGATGACGCAGGCAAAATACATGATTACAGGAACGCCGACAAGAAATATCCCTTCCGCCACCAAACCGTTTTGGTCAGTTAGGATCTTCCCTGAGTTAATCATTACTATGATCATCAAGAGTGGGGCAATGAAGAAGAAGAGTGTAAATGTACTGTTGGGCCGGACGGTGAATCTCACAAGGGTCTGGTTTTCATGCGTGATCATCTCACCATTCAAATAGGCTGTACTGCCTCCGTTGCTAAAAACGGCCAATTGCCATTTTGGTGTCATCCGGAAAGCATACGGTGCGAAAAAAGACCCGGTCAGGTTGATATCCATCTGCCACCATTTCTTACTTAATACATTCTCTATATCCGTCTTTAATTCATCTATTGTCTGATCACTGGAGTATAGGAAATCTTCTTTCCAGAGTTGTTTAGGGATGAGCTTCACAGGTTATATTTTGTATAAATATACAATTCTGGCGGCAGAGGCTCAAGTGACGTTTAACGACGGGATAACGACCCGTTAGTCACTACTTAACCGGCATTGCCGGGGGTATGCGCTAGCTTTGAATCCTTGTGCTAAGACTATGGATCATACCGGTGGCTTGCCTGTTGGGCTCCTGCGGCTGGCGCATGTTCGAGAACGGGCACTACAAAACCCATTTGCTGCCGCCACCGACCCGTGACTCCATTCTGACGGTATCTCTTTCCAATGCTATTCCCATCCCTGACTCGGCCATTGTCGTTGGCCATACGGTCATGAAAGCTCCCTTACAGAAATTCGTGGACTATGACCGGTTTGTGACCTATGCGCGAAATGAGGCTGCGAGGTTGGGCGGGAATATGATGAAAATAAATACGTTTCATGGGTTGATCCACACGAAGTGGATCCGGCAGGGCATCTATACGACAGTTTACCGGATGAAGGAGCCTGACCTGGCGCGTTTTCAGCAACAACTGGATTCCGCCGCGCGCCATTATGCCGATTCTATCCGGTCGATGGCTATCATCCATATCAGGGACCGTGACATCCAGGGGGAACGGGTGGTGTATTTCAATGACAGCATCGTGGCGAGAATAAAGGGAGTGGGTTTTGATGCCGTGAGAAACCCCGGGCGGAGTGACCTGGTCTTCCGGCAGAAAGGTGTGCTACGCGTGGGGCCGGCACCTCCTTCCCACCTGGATATTGAATTGGGAAAGGAGTATTTTATCCTGTTGTATATGGGGACGAGCAGGCAGGGATTTCATTATTATTATCAATTGACGGATAAGGAGCACTTTTATTATAAGCTGCTGTAGCAATACGAACTACGTTTTAACGTTGTGATAAGAGACAACATTTGTTATGCCCCAACAATATACCCAGGTGGAAGTCCTTTTGGTGACCGGCACGAGCTTTCTTGCCGGCAACTGGGTATCCAAGGACGACGACCCTGCGGGCCGGGCGCTTTCGGACATGGAAAAGCTGCAGGACGCCTGTTGGAATGGCTTGCTGGAGACGATACTGCCGGAAGTTTGGATCAAACCGCCGAATGACGGTATCCTTTATCTCTGGGATATCAAGGAAGCCGGGGCCTTCCTGGAGCTCTTCCTGAGCGAAGTGCCGCTGCCGGTCGACGGGCGGTCATCGATTACACCGCATTCTTTTCTGGGTTTTCAGGAGTATAATTGAGGGCAATTTGGCTTTAAGTGGGGCGATTTTTGTAGTTAGAGCCAAATTGATAGGTAATTTGGCTTTAATGGGGGGAATTGGTACCTTTAGAGCCAAATTGCTGGTATGGGAACGTTAATAGGAAGAAAAGAGGAACTAGGCGTTCTGGAAAAAGTCAGGACATCGGACAAGTCCGAGTTCGTCGCATTATATGGAAGAAGAAGGGTTGGTAAAACCTTTTTAATCAGGGAAGCCTTTCAACATGATTTTGTATTTTATCTTACCGGTGTCCCCCACATAAACCTGCATCAGCAATTATCTAATTTCCATAGAGCTATCGGGAAGTATTATCCCGAGGGCTCAAATATCCCTCCGGATAACTGGTTTGCGGCTTTTGAGCAACTGGAGGAATTAATATTGAAAAGCAAGAGCCGAAAGAAAACGATTTTCCTCGATGAACTCCCCTGGTTAGACACTGCACAATCCGGATTTATTCCCGCGCTGGACTATTTTTGGAATTCCTTTGCCAGTGCAAGAAAAGATATTATTCTGATTGTTTGTGGTTCAGCGGCCTACTGGATGATCAACACACTTATTCATAATAAAGGTGGATTACACAATAGAGTCACTTACAGGATAAGGCTTGACCCTTTTTCGTTGAGTGAATGTGAGGCCTTCTTTAAACATCGGTCGGGAGTGTTCAGCAGATACCAAATTGTGCAGCTGTATATGGTCATGGGTGGAATACCATTCTATCTTAACCATGTGGATGTGGGAATGAGCGCAGCGCAAAATATCAACAGATTGTGTTTTCAACGGGATGGAATACTAACGGAAGAGTTCAATGATCTGTATACGTCACTTTTCGATAAAGCGGAGAGACATTTAGCCATTATTGAAGCATTAAGCAAAAAAACAAAAGGGCTTACCCGAAAGGAGATTACCGAAATAACTAAACTACCTAATGCAGGAAGCACCACTCGGATACTAAAGGAATTGGAAGAAAGTGGCTTTATCCGAAAATATCTATCATTTGAAAAAAAAGAAAGAAGCAGTCTATATCAATTAATCGACTTTTATTCGTTGTTCTATATTAAGTTCATCCGCGGAAATCACGCCGTGAATGAAAACGATTGGATCAACGGATTTGGTACGCAGCAACAGAGGGCATGGAGTGGCTATGCATTCGAGCAGGTATGCATGGCGCACTTAACGCAGATTAAATATGCGTTGGGGATCAGCGGTATTCAAACCAACAGTTCTTCATGGATCAATACGGGAAAGGGAAACCAAAGACAAATTGATCTGGTTATCGATAGAAAGGATGATGTCATCAATCTTTGTGAAATGAAATTTTCCATTAAGCCTTTTACGATTGACAAAAATTACCATGCAGAATTGCAGGATAAGATAGAAACTTTCCGGACAGCAACTCAAACTGCTAAATCCCTCTATTTGACCATGATCACGACTTTTGGAATCACCCGGAATGAGTATTCCAATAACGTGGTACAGAATGGTTTAAAAATGGATGATTTATTTTAAACATTTAGACGAGTACCGCTCCCCCGTCAATAACGATGCCCTGGCCGGTCATGAAGGGCTGCTTCATGAGGTAAAGGAACGTCAGGGCGATGTCTTCTGCCTCGCCTACATGTTTGACNNGGTTGTTGCGGTCTGCCGCTGGCAGGCTATTCCACAAGTTGGTCTTCACCACCCCAGGAATCACGCAATTGACCCGGATGGGCGCTAATTCCACTGCCATGGCGCGGACGAACCCTTCCATTGCCGAACACAGACTTGCCGCGACGGACCAATTTTTACCGGGGCGCATCCCGGCGATGCCGCTGGTCAGGTTAATGGAACCGCCTTCATTGATGAGGGGGGCGGCATATTTCACTGCGGCAAAGGCGCCCCAGAAGCGGAGGGTGAAAAACTGGCGTGCGCTGTTGATGTCGGTGGTGGCGATGCTGCCGAGGCTGATATTTTCAGCTGCGGTATAGACGAGGTGATCAAAGCGGCCGATCTGACTGAAAAAATCTTTTATATTTTCTTCTTTACTGAGGTCGACGGTATAGGCCGCAGCGTCCTTGGGCAGTCCTTTTAATGCTTCGTCCAGCCGCTGTTGATTGCTGGATACGATCACTACTTTAGCGCCTTCGGCAGTGGCGGCGATGGCTGTGGCGAGTCCTATGCCTGAACTTCCGCCTAAAATAATTACTTTTTTGCCGGATATGGAATGGGATGTATTTGTCATGGTGGTTTTGTTTTATGGGTACAAAGTTCCGGCGGCGCGGGGAGTTGGTAGTTACCAAATGGT
>PMUF01000285.1 GCA_003167015.1 Chitinophagaceae bacterium
GCGTCAACATCATGGACTTCGTCAAGCAGTACAACGCCGCGACCGAGTCGATGACGACGACATCCAGGGCGCCGGAGAGGATCAACCGATCCGCTATTTCCAGCCCCTGTTCTCCATAATCGGGCTGCGAGATCAGCAGGTTGTCAATATCTACGCCTAATTTCTGAGCATAGGCGCTGTCGAAGGCATGTTCGGCATCGATGATGGCACACATGCCGCCCTTTTTCTGCGCTTCTGCAATGATATGCGGGGCGATGGTCGTCTTACCGGAAGATTCCGGGCCATATATCTCAACGACTCTGCCTTTGGGTAAACCGCCGACTCCCAGCGCCATATCCAGTCCGATAGAACCGGTGGAAATGACCTCCATAGGCTCCTGGCTTCTTTCATTCATCATCATCACGCTTCCTTTTCCGAAGTCCTTATCTATTTTGTCCATTGTCAGCTTTAAAGCCTTCAATTTTTCTGCGTTTGACATAATCGTATTTTTTAGTTCACCCAAATTTATTGATTCATCAAATGTAGGATAATTAATTTATTCACACCTAATAAATTTAGTATTTTTTCGCTAACTATTTTGGGCGTGCGCGGGGAGGCGTATTCTTTTTTGCCCTTTTATTTTTTTGCCCGGACAACGGGACCTTCGTAAACTGCATTTAAGTCAACAGGCGAACAACCCCGGACAATATGAATATATCCGAACAGCTGAACGACGCCCGGTCGGGCAGCACGGCAGCGCAAAAATACCTTTTCGACCTCCTGGCCGATCCCATGATGGCAGTTTGCTGCCGTTATGTGAAAAACCGGGCAGATGCAGAAGAGCTTTTGCTGGACGGATTTTACAAATTCTTCTCGCACCTGGCGGAATTCCGGTACCAGGGAGAGGCGGCGCTCTTTGCCTGGATTAAGATCATTATGGTCCGGGAATGCCTGATGTTCCTCCGGCGCCGCCATGCTTTTTCCGTGCTGGTCAGGACAGATGGAGATGCCGAAGACGTGTCCTGCGATAGTGACGCCCTGTCCACACTGTCGGCCGCCGAGATCTTCGACCTCATCGTGCAGCTGCCGGTCGGTTACCGGACGGTATTCAACCTCCACGTCATGGAGGGCATGGAACATAAGGAGATCGCCCAGGCGCTGGGGATCGCGGAAGGTACGTCCAGGTCTCAGCTAAGTAAGGCCAAACAATTATTACAGAAAATGCTATTGCAAAAGGGAGTACAATATGTCAAACGAAAGAACCGATGAATTTTTATCCTGGCGCGTGCGCCTCGACCAGCCGGAGGCCCTTCCGGAACAGGGTCTCGACGACCACGAGGCCAGCTGGCAACGCCTCGCGGAACGTCTCCGCGAAAAGCCCCGCCGCCGGATGACCGGTTATTGGGTGGGTGCGGCCTGCCTTCTGTTAGCGCTGATTCCCGTAGTCCGCTTGCTTCACCCCCGTCCCCCCGCCATAGCCCTCCGGCCCACTACTCCGGTGGCGCGGCACACCTCAGTCCGGCAACAGGCCCTCGCCGAAAAGGTCGCTGATAAGCCTCTCCCGGTGGTCAATCCTGTTACTGCTCCAACTGTCGTCAACCGGCATCGGTCGCCGGTACCCGTGGTCATCCCTCGCCCGGCAGCGCCTCCGGCGATTACCGCCGCAGCCATCACCGTACCCGGGATAAAGCCGGCCACCGATTCACATCAGCTGATGGACATCCCTCGCACGGAGCTTCCGCTTCTGGTATCGGCCGCGCCCTCGCGCGTCCTCTTCCTCGAACGGGCTCCTCCCTCAATGCTGCAGCCTTCTCAACAAGCTCTCTTTCCGGCTTCGCGACACATTCACGGTCGACCCGTCCGACATCACCAGGTACCCGCCCTCCCCTCGCACAAATTTGCTGATTTCATTGAGATTGACAACACTGGAATGATGAACACGCAAAAAAGAATGATCTTCCAGCAGTTCTTCAATTTCTTTCAGCGTACGGCTGGCAACTACGCGCTGCCGATCCCTCAGCGTAAGGATCGTATAATTGCTGTCGGAAGCGCAATGGATAATGCTGTCCACCGGCAACATTTGCAATCCCTCCATTGTAGGGATGGCGATCCTGCTGAATGCATGCGCGGCGCCATGCAATTTCTGCAGCAGCAGGTCTATCTGCTCCGGTAGCTGCGAACGCAGTCTCTCCTCCACCTTCCGCACCGAACCGACCAATTCCTCCCTGTCGATGGGCTTCAGCAGATAGTCCAATGCACTGTGGCGTATGGCTTTGATGGCATATTGATCATAGCTGGTCGTAAAGATGAGCTCCGGCGAAACGTCCCTGATCTTTTCCAGCAACTCAAAACCATTCATCCTGGGCATTTCTATGTCCAGGAATAATAGCTGCGGCCGTTGTTGCCGGATCGGTCCCAATGCATCGGAGCCTGAATGGAACAGGCCAATGGTGTCCACCTGCGGACAATACCGCTGCAGCAAGATCGACAGCGCTTCGCAACAGTATGGCTCGTCATCTACAATCATTGCTCTGATCATAATCGCTCTTTTATGAAGTGATGCCCACCGGTTTACCGGTATGTTGATGTACCCTGATAGTCAATGTCACCTGCGTTCCGACGGCGTTTCCATGTTCATCGTATAGGTCTTCGATAGTGAAGAAAGGTTCTTTCGGGTCGGTTCCCGTCAGCAGCGCCATCCGTTCAGCCGTGATCTGCAATCCCATTGATTTGTGCTTTTCCACGGATTTGCTTTTCAATAACGCAGCCCTCCTGCGCCCAATCCCGTTGTCCCGGATGATACAGGACAGCACCTGGTCGTGTACCTCCATCGTGATCGATAACCAGCCTCTTTCCTCTTTGTGCATCAGCCCATGCCAGACCGCATTTTCTACAAAGGGTTGCAGCAGTAGCGGCGGGATCAGCAGCTCGCCGGCATCGACATCGGCTCCGGCGTCGATGCGGTAGTCGAATGCATCCTTAAAGCGTAACCGCTCCATGTCCAGGTACAGCCGCAGCATCTCCGTTTCCTCCGCCAGCGTCACGATGGAATGACGGGAATGATTCATGATCATCCGCATCAGCCGGGAGAACTTGGTCAGATAATCCGACGCTGCCTCCGCCTCATGGCTCAGGATGAACCGGTTGATGGCATTCAGACAATTAAAAACGAAGTGCGGGTTCATTTGCGAACGTAGTGCTTGCACTTCCAGTTCTTTGGCCCGTTGCAGCAAGGCCGCTTTTGCCCTTTCCCCCTCCAGCCGCTGGATTTCCAGCTCATTTTCAGCCCGCTTTCGCCGGTATTCTTCATTCCTTCTCTTAAGACGGACGATCCAGAAATAGATGACGCCGAGCAGCAACAGCACCGCAATGCCTGCGATCAGCAGCCTCTTGGTCAGCATCTCCTCCCGTATGCAGGATTCTTCCAGCTGCTTCTCCTGGTTCAGCAACCTGATCTGCTGCTCGAACCCATAGGAGGCAAACTTCCCCTTCAGCTGGTCGTTCAGTACGCTGTCCTTTAGTAAAATATACCGGCGGAAATAGAAATAGGCGCTGTCCGTGCGACCTTCCCTGTCATACAGGATAGACAATAGCTGACAGGCGTCCCGGATATTTTGCCGGGCATGGACGGCTCCGGCCAGTGAAAGGCCCTCCCTGGCATAGCGGAAGGCCGCAGCATTTTGCCCCAGACCTGCATAGGACTTCGACAGATCCCCCAGACACCGCATCAGCTGGTTGCGGTCGTTTAACCGGCGCTGATAGTCGAGACTGTTAATGAAATAGGGTAGGGCAGTGGCATAGTCGCCGCGGAACAAATAGTATTCTCCTTTACTCACCAGGTAAGTTTTCAATGATCCCGGCCCGGCATCGGCACTGTCAAACCGCCCGTAGTAATACAATGCGCTGTCATATTTGCGCTGGCGGGTCAGCAATTCGGCATACACCATCATATCCCATGAATTGGTCTGCTCAGGCTTGCCTGTACCGAATCCGATCCGGAAATATTTTTCGGCGGACCCGTAATCCTCTATCTGGACGAACAATTCCGCAAGGTAAAGGTATTCCCCACGTACCAACTCGGGATGGTCAAGGGACTCAGCCACCTGTATGCACTGCCGTTGGATGTCGAATGCTTTTTCATAATCCCCGCGTTCCCGGTAGGCCTCACCCTGCAACGATAGCATATAGATCTCTTCCACACGGTTGCCCGACCGGTACGCATCCTGGCACGCCTTCTTATAATAATAAAGGGCTTCGTCATACCGGCTCTGTGCAAAAAGCGAAAATCCTACAGCGTAATACGCGCAGATGATCTCATCCTGATTGCCCGTCTGCCCGAAGGCATCCAGTGACTGCCGGGCCAGTTGCTCGGCGCGGATAAAATCGTTGACATGCATGTTCATCATGATGGCCTGTATGGCCAGCGCCACCGCTTTGCCATGGGTATATCCCAGCCGTTCCGAGGCCTCCATCGCCTGCGTTGTCTCATAAGGGATGGAATCCATTGCCTTCCCCATCTTTTGAATGAGATCTCCTAAAATCTTTTTTTCCAGCCTGTCGACGGATAGGCTATCGGTAAGGGGCTGTGCCGATACCCCCCCGACCGGGAAAATCAATAATAATATGGTGTAATAACGCTTCATCGCCAATACTTCATCGCCCGGCCATTCGGCCCATACCCGGCCATTCGGCTCGGTTTAAAGGTAGAAAAAGCCACTCAATCTTGCCCTACCGCTCCCCCCGGATTGAGCATCCGACCGGCCCGGTCCGCCATTGGCCACCCTCATTGAGCAGTTGGCGGCCCCCCTCCGCCCGCCACCCAGGGTGGGAAAAAGGAGGAAAACTTCTCCCTCCGGCCAGGTATAAAACATGTAAATTGCCCTCTAACTTTAACTTTAAATTTTACCAGTATGATAAAGCTTCAAGTAATCGGAAACCTGGGTAAAGATTGTATTACCAATACAGTCAACGGAAAAAATGTGATCAATTTCAACGTTGCGCATACAGAGAAATTCAAGGATGCCCAGGGCAACCAGAAGGATAAGACGATCTGGGTGGAATGTGCCTACTGGACCGATCGCACCGGTATCGCCCCCTATTTGAAAAAAGGCACCCAGGTATATGCGGAAGGTACCCCCGAAGTGAGGACCTATCCCAAAAATGACGGGACTACGGGCGTCTCCCTCACCTTGCGCGTAACCAGCGTACAACTGCTGGGCAGCAGAGGCGGTGAAGGCGCAGATGGCGGCGGCGGATATTCCAGCGGCGCTTCCGCAGGCGGCTACAACCAGTCGTCCGGCGCCTCCCGCGTCCCTTCTGCCGGCGAGATCACCGAGCCTATTGATGACCTCCCCTTCTAATGAACGAATCAAACTAAAAAACAAAAGAGGGCGTCTCCATGGAGACGCCCTCTTCTTTATGGGGGGTGGTCAGAACCACCCCCTTTAATAATTAACAATCTTCCTGTTTAGTACCCCGGATTTTGCTGGCTGGCAATATTCGCGTTCGCCTGGATTTCAGCTTCCGGTATCGGCGCCAGTCTCCTTGGATCGGGCCAGGGGATAGTCAGATTGACATTGTTGGTCCCCGCCTGTAAAGCCCCCGGATTCTGGGCGCGATTGATAGCTAATCCCAGCCTGTTGAGATCGAAGAACCGGTCTCCTTCAAAAGCCAGTTCTTTTCTCCTTTCCAGGATCACATCGTTGATCAATGCTTGCCCCACATCCGTGTACCCCGGAAAGGACGGGTCTCTTTGCGCCACCAGGGCATTCAGCCACCCTTGCGCATTCGTCACATCACCATTATGCGCCGCGGCTTCCGCACCGATCAGGTATACTTCGGATAACCTGATGACTTTCGGGTTGTCAGGATCGGAATTTTGTGCATTCGGGTATTTATTGACCACATAGGCGAAGGTTCCCGAGGCGGTCGTTCCTGAATCGATGAGTTGCGCACGGACGTCCGTTGCACTATACAGATTAAATAGCTGGCTTGAACAATAGAGGTCCGCATAGCCATTGACATAAATACCGCCCAGTGCGTCAAAACCATTGTTGACCAGTACATCCTCGTCAACTTCGAACATGATCTCTACCTGATCGGTATGGATGCCCGGATCGCCCCAGAGGGCGAGATATTGGGCAGGAGTCACGAGTGTAAATCCACTGCCGCCTATAATGGTGCTGGCCAGCGATTCCGCATCGGTATAATCTCCCATATAGAGGTATACCCTGTCCAGCAGAGCTTGAATCGCTCCCTGGTTCAACGTGACGGAATTGACATATGCCGGAGCTATCGGAATGGCGGCCTGCAGATCGCTGACGATCTGTGCATAGACTGTTCCCACTGAACTCCGGGTAGGCAAGGCAAAAGGCTGATAGGTAAGGACCAGCGGAACGCCCAGTGCGCTGCTATCTGTCGTATAAGGAGTGGCGAAATACGTGACCAGCTTGAAATACATCAGCGCCCTGATGGCATAGGCCTGTGCCTTGATCGGGTCGACATCAGTGCCCGTCAGCGGGCTGTTGATAATCTGGTTGGCACGCAGGATCGCCGCATAACAACCCGGCCATACTTCCCCGGGAACCGCATCTTCCGCTGTGACATCATAAACATATTGCGAAATATACCGGTTGGAATTCTTTAGCTGTACATAAGTATTATCCGCCATCAGATCGCCGATCACCGGTAGATCCCGGCCATAAACGGCCACCTGGGTCAACTCGTTGTAGGCGCCGGTGAGGGCCGCAGACAGCGCGCTGGTGGAATTGAGCGCGTCACTGGTAAGGAGTGAACCATCGGGCGATTTAGTGATAAAGCTCTTGCTGCAGCTGGTCAGTACCAGCATAATGGAAAGACAGCCTATGGTATAAAAATAATTTGTTTTTTTCATCTTTTGTTGATTTGAAGTTTAGAAGCCGATTTTGATACCTCCTGCAATGGTCTTCGGAATAAAGACTTCAAAATTGGTGGTGCTCGTAATACCGGCCTCCGGATCATAGGGCAGATACTTGTCCGTAGCAAACGTCGCCAGGTTGGTTCCGCGCACATAAATACTGGCGCTTGAAATATGCAGCTTGTCGACGGCACTCTTCGGAATGGCATAGCTCAACTGCACGTTTCGCAGCCGGATGAAATCCCCCTTATACAAAAACCGGGTGGAAAGCCCATTGGAATTGTCCCCCCTGCCCAAGATGATCTGGGGCGTACTCGCCTTTTGCCCCACCGTGGTCCAGGCCTGAAGCTGGCGGTTCATCTGGTTGTAACCGCCCAGATAGGCCCCATCTGAATTGGTAATGAATCCCCAGGTATCATACAGGTAATTGCCGAAATTATAATTGAACTGGACATCCAGTGTGATGCCTTTATAGGAGAAGTCATTGGTGAACGATCCGAAGATCTTCGGGGTCGCCGTAAACTTATTGTTCAACTCGAAGGCCGCGTTGTTATAGTTGCTGGTCACCGCTTTCCTGGTATTGTCCGTATACCATAGCGGCAGACCCGTATTGGGATCTACACCTGCCCATTGCGGCATATAAAAGCTCTGGAAATCATGCCCTACCGTATACTGGAAATAAGTATTACCAGGGCTCGGTATCGGATTACCTTCATATAAGGCCGTCACCCTGTTGGTATTATGAGCGATGTTGAAGTTGACGGTCCAGGAAAAGTCTCGCGTAACAATGGGTCTGCCGCCAAGCGTGACCTCGATACCCTTGTTGGATAATCCACCCACATTCTCCAATTGCTGGGGATTGGCGTTAGTGTTGCTGATAACACCGGACGTCAGGGACAGCGGCACCGCCAGCAGCAGATTGGTCGTTTTCCGGTCATACCATTCAAAGGTACCCGTGAGACGATCTTTAAAGAACCCGAAATCAGTGGCGACATTGAAAATTTTATTCACCTCCCAGGACAGGTTAGGGTTACCCACATTGTTGGGATAGCTGCCCGGCAGCCCATCGTAATTCTGCCCGTAGCCGTAGGTAGCCAGGGGCGTGTACAAGCCGAAACCCAGTTGGTTCCCCGTTTCCCCATAAGAACTACGCAGCTTCAACAGGCTGATCCAGTCGGAGTTCTTCAGGAAATCTTCTTCATTCAAATTCCAGGTTCCGCCTACCGACCAGAAATTACCGTATTTATGATCGGCTCCGAATACCGAAGACCCATCCCGGCGATAACTGCCGGTGATCACATATTTGTCTTTAAAATTCACGTCACCCAGCACAAACTCTGAAGCAGTGGAGGATGCAGTCGGCAGAACAGACGAAGTAGTCGGTGTAGCCGCAGAGGTCAGGTATTTCAACCCGAGTGTCTGGGGAAATCCTTTGCCGCCTGCCTGCAGGTTATAGTTATTGTATTCGTATGACTCATAACCCGGCTTCAGGTCAAAATAGATGGAATTATCCGCATTAAGCTTTTGCTTGAAATCGAAGAAGTTGCTCCACGTCCAGTCGTAAATCCGCGTATAGACCGAATATCCCTGCCCCGCATCGCTCACCACTGACGAGTACCCGTCCCCGTAAAAGGGATTCCAGTACTGATCCTCGGAAATATCCGCATATTCACCCGAATACCGGCTCGTGAAAGAAAGGTTGTCCAGGATCTTATACGTCCCTTGTACATTTCCCCTCAGGCTGACTTGCTTGTAGATATTGAAATTATAGGCGGCCTCGGGCAGCGGGTTGAAGACGCTGGGCGCTGTTGGGAACTCATTCAGCGAATCATTGGACCCAAAACGGAAACTGCCGTCCGGATTGCGCGGCGTATACCAGGGCAGCAGCAGAAAGGATTCCAGTATCGGGTTTCCGAAGGCGCCACCGTTGAACGGCGTATGCTGAAGGGAATAACCGATCATCGTGGTTGCGCTGAACGTCAGCTTGTCATTTACCTTCTGCGTTACTTCGATGGTGCCATTGTACCGCTTGAAGTCCGAGGCAAGAGCAGTACCGATTTGATTGAAGTAACCACCCGAAAAATAGACCTGTGTCTTGTCCGTTCCGCCGCTGACGCTCAGGTTATATTGCGACTGGTTGCCATTCTGCGTCACGACATTATGCCAGTTCGTATTGGTGGCGGACCAGTTGGTTGGCCAGCCAAAGCCGTTGGAACTGGAAATAAAGGCATCCGCACTGGCATTGTCCGTGGCATACCCCGCATTGATCAGCCCCGCACGTAAAGTCGTTTGATATTCAGTGCTGGTTTCCGGCTTGTTGGAGGGATTGAATGCCTGGCTGTTTTGCCCGACTTCGGCAGTAAAATTGACCCTGGTCCTGCCTGCCCTCCCCTTTTTAGTGGTGACAAGAATGACGCCATTAGACCCCTTCGAACCATAAATGGCCGTCGATGCGGCATCCTTCAATACGGAAATGCTCTCGATATCATCCGGGTTCAACGTGGCCAGTACGTTGGAAGTGGTGGTGTTCGTCGATTGATCTCCCGTGGTAGCTTCAACCCCGTCGATCACCCACAACGGAGCAGCACTCGCAGAAATCGATCCGATACCCCTGATGCGGATGTCCGTAGCAGATCCGGGCGCACCGGACGTCGAGCTGACCTCTACCCCCGCAACCGCGCCCTGTAAGGCCTTATCCACGGAAGTGAACGGCTTGTCCGCCAGGTCCGAACCCTTGACCACGACGACAGACCCGGTGATATTCGTTTTCTTGGTCTGGCCATAGGCAACGACCACTACCTCATTCAGGTTTTGATTGGCCGGCTGCAATGTCATGGGACCCAATTTGTCCTTGTTGGGGATCACAAATTCCAACGTAGTGAAGTTGACGGCGGAAATGATCACCGTCTTTCCATTGGGCGGCACCGTCAGGGTAAAACCTCCGTCCGTTCCGGTACTTGTACCAGCGCTGGTCCCCTTAATGATAACCGAAGCCCCCGCAACAGGCACCCCGCTCGCATCCAATACAGTTCCGGTAATTTTGTGATTTTGAGCGGCGACCCGTCCGAGCAACAGGAGGGTGCAGCTAAGAAAAATTAGAATTTTTCTCATACGATTAATTTTGGTTTGTTTTAATGTGACAGCAGTTAACAGTCCTATATTTATACTATGAATAAAGTTAACGAATATTACCCTAAAAAATATTCTAAACTTAAAAATGAGTTAATTTCAGATAATGGTTTTCAACGATTAGGTACTAATTTTCAATGGTCCATAAAAACACTTAGCGTGAAACGATTGATTTTCCTGAGTTATTGCAGCTTTTTTACATTTGTCGCTCTCTTCGGTTGTGCCGGCCCGGGGTCAAAAAATACCCAGACAAGTGATTCGACCGCGGTCGCCGCGGATACGTCAACCGCTGATGTCACCAAAGACTGGAAGATCGGCGTCCAGCTCTGGACCTTCCACGTCGCAGGGCCCTTCGTCCAGTCCGTTGCAAAGGCAGACAGCGCAGGCATCAAATACCTCGAAGCCTTCCCCGGCCAGCCGCTCGGCGGCGACATGAAAGACACTTTCGGCATCCGGATGTCCGACGCCAGCAAGGCTAAGATCCAACAGCTCCTGCAGTCCAAAGGCATGCAGATCGTAGCGATGGGGGTTATCAGCCCGAAAACGATCGCCGAGTGGCGACAATATTTCGACCTGGCAAAATATTTCGGCCTTAGCTATATCACCGCAGAGCCGCTGAAAAACCAGTGGGACGCCATCGACAGCCTCGCCGGCATCTATGGCATCAACATCGCCATCCACGATCATCCCCGGCCCAACCCTTACTGGCATCCCGATTCTGTCCTGGCCGCCATCAAAGGACACCCGCACATCGGATCTTGCGCCGATATCGGTCACTGGGCCCGCAATGGCCTTGACCCTGTCGTCTGTCTGAAGGAATTGCAGGGCCATGTCTTCGGTGTACACCTCAAAGACATCGATTCTCTCGGCAATACCAAGGCCAACGATTTGGTGGTGGGTACGGGTAAGATCAATTATCCCCCTGTCTTCCAGGAACTCAAACGCCAGGGATTCAAAGGCATGTTCTCCATCGAAAGAGAAGGCAACTGGGACAATAATGTACCGGACGTGATCGCGACCGTTAAATTTTTCAACGAACAGGTCGCCGCATTAAAGTGATAACGGACACCCGGCCCTCGCAGTTGCTTGCCCCTATCTTTGTACCCCTAATAACGTTGCATGATTTTTCCCTATCAGCGTCTGCTGGCCTTTACCATCGACATCTTTCGCCGCATCGGCTGCCCCGAACAGGACGCCCGCACCGCCGCTACGGCATTGCTCAGCGCCGACCTCAGAGGCATCGACTCCCATGGCGTGGCACGCCTCATCGGCTATGTCCGCCTGCAGGAAGCCGGCCGGGCTAACCCCACGCCCCATATCCGCATCATCCATCAAACACCCTCTACCGCCGTCGTCGACGGAGACAGCGGCCTCGGCCTCGTCGTAGCCCCCTTCGCCATGCAGGTGGCTATAGAGAAAGCGGAAAAAGTCGGTACCGGTTGGGTCAGCGTTCAGAACTCCAATCATTTTGGTATCGCCGGA
>PMUF01000398.1 GCA_003167015.1 Chitinophagaceae bacterium
GAAGGGCATCATCCACCGCGACCTCAAGCCGTCCAACGTGCTCCTGACCGCGGCCGGCCCCAAGGTCATCGACTTCGGGATCGCCCAGGCCGGGGACGCGACCGGCCTGACCAGGACCGGCATGACGGTGGGCTCGATCGGGTTCATGTCCCCCGAGCAGATCATGGGGCAGGCCGTCACCGCGTCGGACATCTTCTCCTGGGCGGTGACGATCGCCTACGCGGCCAGCGGGGCCCCGCCGTTCGGCACCGGCGTGTCCGCCGCGGTTTTCTACCGGATCATGAACACCGAGCCGGACATCGCGGCGGTGCCGGACTCGCTGCAACCCTGGGTGCAGGCCGCTCTGGCCAAGGACCCGCAGAACCGGCCCAGCGCGGATCACCTGCTGCGCCAGCTGACGAATACCTGTCACCTGATCCGGAAGCGTATTTTCTCCCATATTCCCATAGCTCATATCATGAAAGCTCTTCGACCTGTACGGATTGCTCGTCCCCTCGATCGCCACGACGATGAATCCCAGCTCGGCCAGCGCCTGGTTATCATTCCTCGATGCCGTAAACGACCAGCTACCGACACTGCCGCCCTGCGGGCCCGGATAAATATAATCGACGATCGGATACTTCCGGTTCGGGTCCAGCTTCTCCGGTGTGAACAACAGTCCATAGATATCCGTCGTCCCATCATGCGCCTTGACGGAAAAAGGAATGGGTGGCTTCCAGCCCGTAGCCACCAGCCGCGAAACGTCGGTCTTTTCCAACGTCACGATCACCTTGCCTTCCAGGTTGCGCAGAACGCTGACGGGCGGCACATCGGGCTTGGAATAGGTATCGATAAAATAATCCTCCGAAGGAGAAAAAGTAATGTTATGGGTGCCGGCCTCCGGTGTCAGCAGCTCGGGCCGCTTGCCATCGAAATCGATCCGGTAAAGCTGGTTGAAATAAGGGTTCTCCGGCTCCCGCCCCGCCACTGTAAAATACAGCACTCTCTTCTTCTCATCCACCTTCACCAGGCTGGACACCAGCCAATCCCCCTTGGTGATCTGGTGCTTCAGTTGACCCGTGGTCGCATCATAGAGATAAAGATGCCCCCAGTTATCGCGCTCTGAATACCAGATGATCTCGTTGGACTTCGCCAGGTAGCGCCAGTCGATGGTGCGCCTTCCGGACTCATACTGCGTGGGCACGGTCTCTTCGAATACCTCCCGCACAGCCCCCGTCGCGGCATCGGCTATCCTGAACTTTTCCTGCTTGTGGTCACGGCTCGTAGAGACGAAGGCCAGTTGCGTGGCATCCGCATTCCAATCCACATCATCCAGGCTCCCGCCGCTGGAAATATCGTCGCTCAGGGTCGCCCGGTGCGGATCGGACGCTACCTGCAGCCGGATCACTTTCGGTGTATCTATATTGATGATCACCCGCTGGATCATGGCGATCTCCTTATCGCCCGGCAAAGGATACTTCCAGGCATGCAGCACAGGATGGCCTACATTCGTCGTTACGAGGTACATGTCACCCACATTCCGCTCATCCTGTTGAAAAGTGGCCACCTTCCGGCTATCCGGCGACCACCGGACGACAGGTCTGTCACTGCTCTTTAAGCCCGCATTGTCCGTGGCATATCCGAAATCCTTCACCCCATCCGTAGTCAGCTGCGTCTTCACGCCGCTGGTCAGGTCATGCACCCATAAATTATAATCCTTGATAAAAACCGCCTTCTTCCCGTCGGGAGACACGTCTTCATAGATGGCGCCACCTTTCCCCCCANNCCTTTGGCGAAGGCGCCCCCGAACTGTCTACGCTGCACGCATAGCCTGGCAGACTACAGTTCCAGCTCTTACCCGCGACCTGAAATCCAATCGACTTATTGTCGTCCGAAAAATGGATCGTCTGGAACGGCAGGTGGTTGGCATCGACCTTTTGTCCCGACGCCGCCGACAATGCCGCCGCCAGCCTCGACTGGTCGAAAGCCCCCGTACGCGTCCCCTTGGCGGGGTTGATCAGGATGAACTCACTCCCCTGCGCAGTCAGCACCCGATACCAGAATCTATCCCCGGACAACCAGCTGGGACTGCCCATAGTATGATCGACCAAAGGCCCGGTTCCATAGCTCAATAAGCTTTCCGCATGTGCATAATCGTTAGTGGTCAGAACGCCGCTCTCCTGTGCATGGACAGCAGCCGCCAACCCCAAAGACATAATTATAAAAAATAATCTATTCATGGTGTGCATCGTGTTAAGGGCTGAATTTACATAATTTTAGGTAACACGGACTTTCTTTACAAAAACAACGGCCATCAACGCCCCGCACCAGGCCAGCACCGCCGAGATCCGCAGGATCTTTGCATAGGCGGTTATAAAAGCATAACGATAAGCCGTCACCACCGCTGGTTTGTATTTTTCATCCACAACCGCCGGCACACTCGCATTACCTAAGTTAACAGCCTGGGCCATGACCGCTTGCTTCTGTGTGACAGGCATAGCACACATCGCACACGCCTTACGCGTCGGACCCATGTCAGGCCTTTCCCCTCCCACGGACATGTTCCCCTCCAACGCCCCCGCAAAAAACACCACTGCCAGCGCCCCAAACACGGCATTCGCAAACACACTCGCAATCCTTGTCATCGCATTATTGACGCCCGACGCCACCCCCGAAAACCGCTGATCCACCGACCCCATCACCGCCGCCGTCAACGGCGCTACAGTAAAGCTCATCCCCAGACCAAGTACGAGAATACCAGGAAAAAAATTCGCCCAATAATCACCGGCGCCATGCGTCTGTCCCGCAAAAGACAATAACAGCAGACCCGCCCCGGCCACCAAAGGGCCCGCAATAAGCAATGGCCTCGCACCCCACCGGTCGGACAATCCGCCCGCATAACGCGAAAGGGAGATCATCAGCAAAGTCAAGGGCAGAAAGGTCATCCCCGACTCCAACTGGCTATAACCCTGTATTTGCACCAGGTTGAGTGAGAGGAATAACATCCCCGCACCCAGACCCGCATATAAAAAAAATGACAATGCATTCGCACCGCTGAAAGTAGAATTGGAAAATAACCCCAAAGGCATCATGGGATAGCGGCTCCTCCGCTCGATCCAAATAAAAACAATCAGCAGCAACAAACCTGCCCCCATCGTGCCTCCGGTCTCCCAATGCCGCCAGCCCATCACAGGGATACGCAGACACCCGAAGGTCAGCAGCGCCAGCCCCACCGCAATCGCCAAAGATCCCGCAAAATCCAGCCTCCCGCTGCTGCTCTCATCCTTGCTTTCCTCCACTTTGCGCCACAGGATCAACAAGGCCACCGCTCCGATGGGAAGATTGATGAAAAAAATATACCGCCATAGCCCCGCATCCGCTAATGCACCGCCCAGGATGGGGCCGCCTACCGTCACCACTGTCGTCGCAGCCGACCAGATGCCGATCGCCTTTCCCTTCTCTTTCTCATCGATGGCTGCCGAGATCAGCGACAAACTTCCGGGTATCATCAACGCGCCGCCAATGCCTTGCACGATCCTGAATAAAATCAGCAGCGTAGTGTCAGGTGAACATCCGCAAGCGGCAGACCCAATCATAAAGACTCCTATGCCAATCATAAACATTCTCTTCCGCCCCAGCCTGTCCCCCAGTGACCCGCCGATCAGGATCAGCGCGGCAAGCATCAGCAAATAGGCATTCAGTACCCAGAACAGATCTGCCCCGGTCGCGCGCAGCCCCTTCTGCAGAGATGGCAGCACCACATTCAGGGCTGTCCCATCAATAAAGCCCATAGAGGAGGCCAATATGGCAGCCACCATGATCCATCTGCCCGTAGGGCTATTTAAGGAAAAAGTGGCCATAGTAAAGTAAATTTACGTCCAACTATTGCACATACATTGTTTTTGCTATATATTTAAAGATAATTTCCAGTACTGATCCTTTAAAACAAGTGAAAAACCCTTCTACCTCTTTCCATGCGCCAGCCCCTCGCAATAAGTTCTGGCAGCTGAATACCTTTATCGTGCTGGCCATGGCCTGCAACGCGATCAATTTCCTCTATGATGTATACGATGGAATGACCTGGAGCGCCGTCATCGAAGTAATAGGTCTCCTCATGCTGCTCTTTTTCATGGTGCTCAATATGAAAGGACATTTTGAACTGCCCAAACTACTCAGCATCTTCTTCGCCAACTTCCAGTCTTTCCTTCTATGTTACGTGCAGGGCACCAGTCAGGCATCCTACCTGTATCTTTTCCCCTACGTCATGGCTATGATCTTCTTCCTGCGCGTCCGCAAGAACGACTGGTTCGTCATCATCTTCCTCAGCGGCACCCTGCTGGCTTTACTGGTCACCGTACTGCTGCTCCCCTTCCGGTCTCATATCGACTTCGTATCGGACAGCGTCAACTATCACCACCTCGCGCTCAATATCATCGTCAACTTTTTACTGGTGATCATTTTCTTCTACTTCGTCCTGCGCCTGCTGGATGCCAAGGAAAAGAAGACCAAGATCGCCGCAGCCGCCAAGGCCCGGTTCATGAGCAATATGAGCCATGAATTACGGACACCGCTCAACGCCATCATCGGCACCACACACCTGCTGGCCCAGGATTACGAGCAGCTCCAGGACAGCGATCATTTCAAGGTCCTCAAAAATTCGTCCGAACATGTGTTGCAGTTGGTTAATGCTGTCCTCGATTTCAGCAAGCTGGATGAAGGCAAGCTGGAATTCGTCTACGAACCCTTCGATCTCATTCATACCTTGCAGGATACCGCTAATTCATTGGTCACGGACGCCCGCCAGAAGAATATTCAGTTACTCGTAAAGATTGATAGCCTGCCCGAAGGCAAACGGGTGATCGGTGACCAGATGCGGCTCAGACAGATATTCCTCAACCTCCTGTCGAATGCCGTCAAATTCACTGATTCAGGCTCGGTCACCCTCGAGGCTAACCTCGGAAAATCAACCGAATCAGGCGCGGACATCACCTTCGCCATAACCGACACCGGCATCGGCATCCCCCCGGAAAAGATCCATCTTATTTTTGACAGCTTTACCCAGGCCGACGCTGAAACGACCCGCAAATACGGCGGCTCCGGCCTCGGCCTCAGCATCTGCCGCGAATTGGTGAAAAAAATGGGCGGCGAACTGCAGGTGACCAGCCAGCCGGGAAAAGGCAGCTGCTTTTATTTTACCCTCTATTTGTCCTTCCAGCAGCAGGTCATCATCGTTCCCAAAGAACGGCTACGCGCCCTGAAACAGCTCACCGGCGTCCGCGTCCTGCTGGTAGAGGATAATGCCGTGAATATGAACATCGCCCGTCGCTTCCTCAATAGCTGGGGAGCCACCATACAAACGGCAGAGAACGGGGAGGTCGCCTGGCAGCATTTCCAGCGCCAACCCTATGATATCCTGTTGATTGACCTCGAAATGCCCCTGATGGACGGAAAGGAACTGCTCAGGCAGATCAGGAACATCGACAAGAATATCCCCGCTATTGCCTTCACCGCCGCCGTCTACGACAACATGCACCAGGACCTTCGGACCCATGGATTCAACGGCTACCTGCATAAGCCCTTCCGCCCGGACGAAATGCATCGCAATATTTTACAGCACCTGCGCGTTTGACGCTGGTAATCTTATTACCATGAAGCAGTTATTTACCAAAACCCTCGCCTTCTCGCTGCTATCCATCTTCCTCCTCCTCGCCTGCGCCAAATCCCACCCCGCAACCTCTACTACCCCGCCCTTTAGCGTCTCCGCCACCATTAACGGCGTTCCATCCACCTTTAATGCCATCATTACCGTAGACAGCCTCAGCACCCCTGGAACGGTATATATCATCGCCCACTCGGATTCCGCCAACCTGACCCCGCTGCTCGAAGTCACCCTTACCAGCAATACGGCCTTGAAACCGGGCATCTATTCCTATAGTCAGCTCACCGACTCCACCGCCAATATCCAGGGTCTGGTAGGCTATACGAACTGGAGCAGTGATACCGACAACCAATATTTCAGCCTTTCGGACACCGTGACGCTCACTACCGTCAACAAGACCTGGCTCTCAGGAACCTTCCAGGGCTCCTGTCAGGCCGGCTACGATTCGGTCGCCACCTATGTCACCGTGACCAACGGCCAATTCACAGTCGGATGGAACGAGCATTGACCACTCCCCCGCCGGACCCATCCAACCCCCGGCCTTCCCTATCCGCCTCCCGTTGGTGGCGACTCATCCCAGTGGTCTTTATCACCTATAGCCTTGCCTACCTCGACCGCGCCAATTTCGCATTCGGAATGGCAGGCGGAATGGCAAAAGACCTGGATATCACCACAGCCCTGTCCTCCCTGCTGGGATCACTGTTCTTCCTCGGTTATTTCTTCTTCCAGATCCCCGGGGTCTATTATGCAACAAAAGGCAGCGCCCGCCGTCTGATCTTTATATCCCTTCTCCTTTGGGGCGGCCTCGCCATGGCCACAGGCATCATTAGTAACGTACATTGGCTGATGGTCATCCGCTTCCTCCTCGGAGTAGTAGAAGGGGCAGTGCTCCCCTCCATGCTCGTGCTATTGAGCCGCTGGTTTACCAGGACCGAGCGGTCCCGGGCTAATTCATTGCTGATCTTCGGTAACCCCGTAACGATCCTTTGGATGTCTATAGCCTCCGGCTACCTGGTCCACTCGGTCGGCTGGCGATGGATGTTCATCTGGGAAGGACTGCCTGCCATCGCCTGGGCCTTCTGCTGGTGGCGGCTGGTAGAGGACCACCCCGAAAAGGCCGGCTGGCTGCCGCCGGCCGAAAAAGAAACCCTCCGGACCGCCATTCAGCTCGAACAACAGGCTATCCCACCCGTCAGCAACTATCTCGCCGCCTTTAAATCCCGCAAAGTCCTCCTCTTATCTCTGCTATACGCCCTGTGGAGTATCGGCGTATATGGCTTCGTCCTATGGCTGCCTTCCATTATTCACGCCGCTCCGGGAATGGATATCATTAAAGCAGGTTGGCTCTCCGCCTTTCCCTATCTCCTGGCCATCATCGACATGCTCTGTGCCTCCTGGTTCTCCGACAAGACCGGCAACAGGAAGATCGTCGTCTGGCCCTGCCTGCTCCTGGCCGCTGTGACCTTTTATTTGTCCTACCTCACCGGCGCCCACCATTTCTGGCTGTCCTTTGCCCTCCTCAGCCTGGCCGGTATGGCCATGTATGCTCCCTACGGTCCCTTCTTCGCCCTTATCACGGAGATCCTGCCCGCTAATGTCGCAGGCGGCGCCATCGCCCTAATCAATAGTTTCGGAACACTCGGCTCCTTCGCCGGCTCCTATCTCGTCGGCTATTTCAACGGCGCCACCGGGCACTTCGACGCTTCTTATATTTTCATGGCGGCCGCCCTCCTCCTATCGGCTATCGCCGCTGGCCTGCTTCGCCTCCACTCCCATCTCCTGTAAGAACGGCCACAACTCTCCATAAATATCGGTCATCTCCTCCGAATCGAAATTCCCATGCTTCTTCCCCTTTACTGTATACAAATAGTTCTTCACCCCCGCCTGATTCAACCGGTCATGCAGCATCGGAGCCTGCTCATAAGGCGCCGCCTTATCCTGATCCCCGTGAATAGTGAAGACCGGCGGCGAAGCCGCAGTAATATAAGTGACCGGCGAACAAAGCCGCAGCAGGCTGTCGGGATTAGAACAGCGGCCGGTAATTTGTTTCAGGTGTGCGGTGTCCCAACCCTTGGACGCCTTCACCAGAT
>PMUF01000040.1 GCA_003167015.1 Chitinophagaceae bacterium
TCTGGATGCGGTCATGGAGCGCACCCACGATAATGAATAAGCCGCCGGTGCTGATGGCGTGGGCGACCATTTGCATGACGACGCCCTGCAGGGCGATTTGATTGAAGGCGTAGATGCCGAGTAGGATAAAGCCCATATGGCTGACGCTGATATAGGCGACGAGCCGTTTCAGATCGGTTTGGGCATACGCGAGTTTCGCGCCATAGAGGATGCTGATCACGCCGAGGATCATGGCTGCGGGCGCGAATTGATGCGAGGCTTGGGGGAACAGGGGCAATACGAATCGGATGAGGCCGTAAGCGCCGGTTTTGAGCAACAGACCGGCCAGCAATACGCTGCCTGCGGTGGGTGCCTGGGTATGGGCATCGGGCAACCAGCTATGGAAGGGGACGGTAGAGAGCTTTACCAGGAAGGCGGCGGCAAAACCGAGCATGAGGAGGAAGGCGGTAGGCTGGGACATCAAAGTTCCTTTGAGCGCTTCGTAATCAAAGGTATATACGCCGGTGCTTCGGCCATGAACAAAGTATAATCCGAGGATGGAGAGAAACATCAACAGCCCGCTGGCCTGTGTGAAAAGGAAGAACTTACCGGCGGCGTAGGTTCTGTTCTCGTACCCCCATATGCTGATGAGAAAGTACATGGGGATGAGCATGACTTCCCAGGAGAAGTAAAACAGAAAGAGGTCAAGGGAGACGAAGACGCCGGTGATGCCTGCCAGGATGAAGAGCAGATTAAAATGGAAGAAGCCTACCCTTGTCTTTATTTCTTTCCAGGAGACGAGGACGGACAGCACGCCTAAGAAGGCGGTGAGCAGGAGCATAAGCAGGCTCAGGCCGTCTGCGGCCAGGGTGATGCGGATGCCGAAGGCTGGTATCCAGGAATGGGTATAGTGGATGATCCATTGGGCCCCCGACTCGTTGCCGGCGGCGACAGCGCCTGCCGGATGGGCGAACCATAGGTAGAGCACGATGCCCAGGAACAGGAGGGTGCCGGCAAGACTGATCATCCTGGGAAGGATATCGCTCCACCTGCTGACCAGCCAGGCCAGCAAACCGGTGCCCATTAATAACAATATGATGCAGGCAAGTATCATGTGTATAGGAGTATGGTTAAGGTGATGACGGCCCCGATGCCGAGCGCCATGGCGTACCAGCGTAATTTGCCGTTCTGGGTAGCGGCGAGCCCCCTGTTGAACAAACCGGCAATGGAAGCAAGGCCTGTATAGAAACGATCGATGATATCGTTCTTGTCGATCCGGGAAAGGAAGACGATGGGTTGGACAATACCCTTGTCATAGAGCTGGTCAAAATCCCAGCCCTGGAAGAAGAATCGCTGGATGGGGCTGCGAACGGGTTCGGCAGCAGGGAAGGGCTTGTTATAGTAGATCCGGTAGGCCAGCGCCAGGCCGGCAATGGACACGACGGCGGCGATCACCTGGGCGATCCATTCTGCGGCATGCCCGGATGTGGCGGTAACGGTGACGGGTAAGGTATGATGAATGAATTGGGAGAACAGGGTGACATGCCCCATATTGTCCGGCAATTGAATAAAGCCCCCGGCAAAGGATAGGAAGGCCAGGACCACCAGCGGCAGGGTCATGGCAACTCCGGGGCGGTAGGCAGGTTCGGCCTTTGCGTTGCCGAAGAAAGTAAGGAAGACCATGCGGAAAGTATAGAGCGCGGTGATAAACGCGCCTGCTAGTCCTGTTATCCATAAGACTATCGATCCTTTATCACTGGCATAGGCCTGCCAGATGATCTCGTCTTTGCTGTAAAAGCCTGCTGTGATCAGGGGCAGGGCGGAGAGTGCGCAGGCGCCGATAAGGAAGGTCCAGAAGACTGCCGGCATCTTTTTCCATAGGCCGCCCATTTTAAACATATTGTGTTCGTTGTTCAGCACGGCAATGACGCTGCCGGCCCCGAGGAAGAGCAAAGACTTGAAGAAGGCATGGATCATGAAATGAAAAAGGGCGGCGGACCAGGCACCCACGCCCAATGCCACGAACATATATCCTATCTGGGAAATGGTGGAATAGGCCAGGACTTTTTTGATGTCATGCTGATATAAGGCAGACATGCCGGCAACGATTAAGGTCACGGCCCCGATGATGGCAACGGTGGTCTGGACTATGGGCGCCAGTTCAAACAGCACATGGGTCCGGGCGATGAGGTAGACACCTGCGGTCACCATGGTGGCGGCATGGATCAGCGCGGAGACGGGAGAGGGGGCGGCCATGGCATCGGGCAGCCAGGTCTGAAGCGGTACCTGGGCGGATTTGCCGATGGCGCCGCCGAGCAGGAGGAAGGCGGTGGTGATGGCGATCCCTGACCCCGGGCCCCAGGTATGGGGTGCGGCCTGCAAAATATCCTGGATGTTGAGGGTATGGTAATTCGTGAAAAGGATGAAAAGACCGATGACCATGGCGGTATCGCCCACGCGGGTAACGGTGAACGCTTTTCTGGCGGCATAGCCATTGGCTGGGTCTTTATACCAGAAACCGATCAGCAGGTAAGAACACAGGCCTACGCCTTCCCAGCCCAGGTATAACAACAGAAAGTTATCGGCCAGCACGAGCAGGAGCATAAACCCGATGAACAGGTTCATATAGGAAAAAAAACGGGCAAAACCTTCTTCCTTCCACATGAACGGCGCGGAATAGAGATGGATCAGCGCGCCTACGAAAGTAATGACAAAGACGAAGGTCAGCGAGACGGAATCGAGGTGAAAGGCGATTCCCGGAGAGAAACCGGACACATTGATCCATTGCCAGAGCGTTTGATGGACAGGCGTTCCGGCAGGGTTTGCATGGAGAAAGTCCACCCCTATGAAGAGCATGATGATAGCGGAAATGGTGACGGACCCTACGCCGATCATAGCGGTGGCAAGGCGGGGTATATGTTTACCCGCGAGGGCCAACACCAGGGAACCGGCAAAAGGCAGCGCGACGATCAACCAAAGGAGTTCAGGCATGAGTTATCCGTTTAATTGGCTGGCGCTGTCGGCGTCAACCGTTTTGAACTTTTGATAGAGTTGTATGATCAACGCCAGTCCAACGGACACTTCGGCTGCGGCCATGGAAAGGATAAAAATGAACATGACCTGGCCGTCTGCGCTGCCCCTGGCGGCGCCTCCGACGATGAAGGCCAGCCCTGCAGCATTGAGCATGACTTCCACGGACATCAGCATAAAGATGACGTCCCGGCGGGCCAGTACGCCGGTCAGTCCGATGCAGAACAGGATCGCGGCCAACCATAGTCCGTATTCCATGGGTATAGTCATGTGGTGGGTTCCTCTTTTTTTAGATACCGGTGATAGGACAGCTTTTCTTTTCGCCCCAGGTGGTAGGCGCCGATGACGCCTGCTGCCAGCAGGAAGGCGGCGAGTTCCACTATTAAAATATATTTGGAGAACAGCAATGCGCCTACGGCGGCGGGCTGGATGACGGGACTGGTCATTGGATGGGATGCGGGGCGCATAAGTATATAGAGCATTTCCCCGAAAAGGATCGCGCTGATGATGCCGGGACCGATCCAGGTGGAAGGCTTCAATAGCTCATGCTCTTTCTTTACGCCGGTACTACCTGTGTTGAGCATCATGATGACGAAGACGAATAAGACCATGATGGCGCCGGCGTAAATGATTACTTCCAGGGCTGCGATAAAGGGGGCGCCTAGCAGGAAGAAGATCACGGAGACGGCCAGGAGCGAAACGATCAGGTATAGCAGGGAATGAACGGCATTGGTGCCGGTGACCATTCTGATCGTCGCGATGATGGCGATGATGGCGGCGATATAAAAGAGGCTGTTCATGGCATGAGTTTTTTAATGTCCACGGGCTTGTCTTCGTTTGCCCCTTGTCCTTTTGCCTTGACACCGACATCGATACCGGCGACCTTGTAAAAATTATAACCCTGGACTTTTCCTTGTCCATCGATCAGCAGGTCTTCTTTTTCATAGACCAGGTTTTGCCGGTGGTATTCGCCCATCTCAAAATCGGGGATCAACTGGATGGCATCGGTTGGACAGGCATCCTCACAAAGACCGCAAAAGATGCAGCGCGAGAAATTGATCCGGAACATCTCAGGGTAACGCCGGCCATGCTCGTCTTCGGTGGCCTGGAGTGAAATGCAGTCGACGGGGCAGACTGCGGCGCACAAGTAGCAACCTACGCAGCGCTCCTCTCCCTCGGGATCGCGGGTCAGCACGATCCTGCCCCGCCAGCGCGGCGGCAGATATGGCTTTTCCTCCGGGTACAGGACGGTTTCTCTTTTGTGGAACATATGTAAGAAGACTATCCAGATCGAACGCAGGTTGCTGAACATCATATCATTGATTTAACGATTGTTTAAATAGAGGACGATGGCGCCCGTGACCAATATATTTAATAGCGACAAGGGTAACAGGACTTTCCAGCCGAGCGACATGAGTTGATCGTACCGCAGCCGGGGCAGCGAGGCCCGTAGCAGAATAAAGACCAGGATAAAACCGAACATCTTGACCAGGAACCAGACGATGGGCGGCAGGAAGTGAAATCCCAGCCACCCCCCAAAGAACAGGGTGGTGATCAGCGCGGAGATCAGGGTGATGCCCAGGTATTCTCCGACGAAGAACATCCCGAACTTCATTCCGGAATACTCGGAGTGGTAACCGGCCACGAGTTCGCTTTCCGCCTCGGGGATATCGAAGGGCAGCCGGTGGGCTTCTGCGATCCCGGCGATGAAGAAGATGACGAATCCGACGAACTGGGGGATGACAAACCAGACGCGGCTTTGCGCGAGTACGATATCCCTCATATTGAATGAGCCGGTCATGATGACCACGCCCATGAGGGACAGGCCCATGAATACTTCGTAGGAAATCATCTGGGCAGAGCCCCGCATGGCGCCGAGCAGGGAATATTTGTTGTTGGACGCCCAGCCGGCGAGTACAACGCTGTAGGCGCCCAAAGAGGACATGGCCAGGAAGAACAGGATGCCGATATTCAGGTTGACGACGCCGATGGACGGGGAAAAGGGCACAATGGCAAAGCTCAGGAGGATGGTGATCATAACGATGGACGGGGCCACGACGAATACCTTTTTATCGGCGAAGCGGGGGATCCAGTCTTCTTTGAAAAAGATCTTGATCATGTCTGCCGTGACCTGCAAGACGCCGAAGGGACCGACGCGGTTGGGTCCATAACGGTCCTGCCATAGCGCCAGCATCCTTCTTTCGAGCCAGATCAGCCCGGCGGCGATCAGGACGAGGGCGAGCATGATGGCCAGCACCAATACAACATATTTCAGGTTTTCAATCATGGATTGCGCTGTTGAGGGTGATGCTGAATGGAAATTGCAAGCCCGCTGTTGCGGTCAGGCCTTTGGGTAACCCGGCTGTGCCGTGGGGAAGGCCCATATGTAATTTTACTTGGAGCCGGTGTTTCTGCCCGTTAAGCAGGACTTCGACGTAGTGACCTTCGAGAATACCTGCTTTGGCGGCATCGGGATCGTTCAGTGCGATATAGGGTTGGGGTATGCGTTCTTTGATAGCGGGGCTCTGCGCGCTTAGCGGGTCGGAGCCGAAAATATGATACAGGGGCAGGACCAGCCATTCGTTGGGTATGGGTGTGAAGGGTGGGGGAATGGTTGGCGTTTCAGTTCCCACGGTGGTGCCGGATGGTTCAAACAATCGTTTACCGGGATTGCCGCCGTGTAACGGACCGCCTACTTCGATCTGGTATTTATTGATGGCCTGTACGGAATTCCATCCGGGTGACCAGTAGAAGGGGGTAAGGGCGGGCGGTGGCACGCCGGCAAAGCCTTCCATACTAAAAGAGAGCGCGGAATCGGCATCGTCGGGCGGCTGAGGTTCATTGACGTTGACATCGGCGTGCATGGCGGTCCTACCGCTGTAGCGGTGGGGTTCACGCGGGATCTTCTGGGTTCCTTCACGGAAACCGGAGGCTGGTGCAAGGGTGGTGATGGCGGTGAGTTCGGGAAATTCCCGGACCAGGTTTTCGAGGATGCCGTCGAAATGTTTGGTGTCGATCGGTGATTGATGCGGCAGGAATTCCTGCAACCACTTCCAGCTGCTTCGGACGGCGTTGTCGGGTTTGTGCACCTGGTAGAAGCGCTGGGCCCTGCCTTCGTTGTTGATCAGCGTGCCGTCGGCTTCGGCGAAAGTGGCGGCAGGAAGGAGATGGGTGGCTTGCCGGGTGGTCGCATTTTCGATATGATCGAGGACGATGATGTTTTTGTGGCGGCGGAGGAACAGATCGGTCTGGCTTTTGAACGTTCTTTCATAGAGATCGTTCTCCAGGATCATCGCTGTCTCTTCATCGGGCTCAGCCGAATCCTCATCGTCGTCGGGCCCTACCTTTTCGTAGGCGTCTTCGAGGAACTGGTCGGAGAGCATGACGAGGCCGATGGAATTGGCTTCGGGT
>PMUF01000470.1 GCA_003167015.1 Chitinophagaceae bacterium
CGCAGCTGCCGCAGCTTCCTTTTTCCTACACTGCACACATCCTGGATCTTTCCTTCGGCGTCCTTCACCAGTACCGATCCCGAATCAGGCTTCATCAGCCCGTTCAGACAACGCAGCGTAAGGGTCTTCCCCGCCCCGCTCGCGCCCAGGATACCCACGAACTCCCCCTTTTTGACGGTAAAGCTTATCCCGTCCAGCAACTTTCTGCCCCCGGGCAGCGATTTGCTGATATTGCGTACTTCGATCATGACTTTATTATTTTTTTGTCGGTGTTAGATCTCCCAGCGACCCCGCAATCTTCCGCAGGCCGTTAAATAGCGAATCATTGGCCGGTATATAGGACATGCTGTCCGCCTGTTTGGGAAAGTACATGGACATGTATTCGTGGAATAACGCCGGGGCATCTTTCGACATGTCCAGGTAAGCCTGCCGCACCTTATCCGTGAAGACAGCGCTGACTTCCGGCCGCATGCAGATCGGGCTCTCCACGATCGGATCGGATTTCCACAATATCACCAGGTCACTGTCATGGACGAGCCCTTCGCGCATCATTTTGTCGAATACCAGCGCCATCGAACATCCTATATCCACCTTACCCGATTTGACCGATAAGACAGAGGCATAATGCGATCCGGCAAACATCGTCTGTTTGAAAGCCGTCTTTGTATCCAGACCGATGGAATTCAGATAGGCCGCCGGGATCAAGTGCCCCGATGTCGAGGCCGGATCGGCAAAACAAAGCGTGAGATCGTGCGCCCGCGCCTTGACATCATCCATCGTATGCAGCCCTGTGTGCCGATTGGTGAACAACATACTCACATAGGTAGAGGGCTTGCCATTCAGCGCGGGCGCTACCATCGGCACCAGCTTCTGCTTCTGTGTAGCTAATATATAAGAGAAGGGGCTCAGGTAAGCCATGTGGGCCTTACCGGTGGTCATCGCTTCTATCACCGTCGTATAATCGGTCGACTTCTCGAACTCTACCGGAATCCCTAACTTCCCCTCCAGGTAAGGTTTCACCTCGCCGAGTATTTTGCTGGTCTCACCGGGGTTGTCTCCTTCATAGACGGCCACTATCAGTTTATAAGGTACGCCATTGGCATCCAGCGCCGTTTTACTTCTGCACCCGGTCGCCAGCACCAGGGTCAGCAGGACAATACCCGACACGCCACACCAATCACGGACATACCTCAGGATTCGAAATGAATAAGAAAATTTCATACCGGAACAGTTGAGTATTTATGTAAAAAGGTCTCCAGGTGCAATAAATCTTCAAACCGCTCTTCCAGCGTCGCCCGGTCCCATTCCCACCATTGGCTCGCCAACAGCTTTTCGATCACACCGTCCGGAAAACGCTGCTTGATCACCTGCGCGGCAACGCCTACCGCTACCTGGTATGGCCCCACATCTTTGGTTACCACTGCTCCGCTGCCGATGATCGCGCCGATACCGATACTCACCCCCGGCATGATCACCGCCCCATGCCCGATCCATACATCGTGACCGATCGTGCAGGCATGGTCTTTCCGCCATTGGAAAAACTCCGCGTCATCTTCATCCCCGAGCCGGTAGTGCTTGCGGCGATACGTCATGTGATGCTGTGTCACCCGCCACTGCGGATGATTGCCCGGGTTGATCCGCACGCTGTTCGCAATGGAACAATACTTGCCGACCTCGGAATAAATGATCTGTACGTTGCCCGCTGTATAACTGTAATCACCGAAACTGGAATCCACCAGCGACGTACCAGCACCCAGTGCGGTCCAGGCCCCGACTTGGCTGTTGCGGATCTGGCAACTCGGATGAATATAAGGCTCCTCCCCCAGCTGGCGTCCTCCAGTATCTGGCGGAGCAGCGGGATAATGATCGAAGTATTGCATAATACTGTCTTTTATACGTTAAAAATGATAGCGCGGGAAACCGTCCTTCCATCGGAAGGCAGAAAGGTTCTCATAACGTCTGAGGCCGGTGGAGGATAGGTTGAATACCGGTTCGGCTTCCTTCAGCTGCCCGTTCAGCGCATGTACCGACGCCGCCAGCTGCTGCCTTTGCTCACCTGTGAGGTCTGCTTCGATATAGGCCAGGGTAATATGGCCGATGAATGGCCGGGTCATTCTGACGTCCAATGCCGCCAGCCCCGGATCAGAATAAAATCCACTCCTGAAATGAAGGATACGCTGGTAATCCGCCGCATTCTCAAACACTCCCAACACCCCCAACGCAGTCCCAAAAATGCTGAGCCCGATCATCTTCATCGCCAGCGGCTGCGGCTGCGTCCCGCCAGTCGGCATAATCACCCCAAAAACCCTCTCCACCATCCCCGGATACTCCCCCTCCAGACCCGCATGTAAAATATGATCCAAAAATCTTTTCTCCGACAACGTATTCGCCACGGTCTGATGATAACTATCCGCCGGCAGTAAATAAATACTCCCCCCCCACGGACAACGTTCCGTCAAACCCGTCGCCACCTTCCCCAGTAAATCCGCCAACCCCTCATTCCCCGGGTTCTCCTCCACCATCGACACCACCGCGAAACCCGGATAAGGCAGTGGCGCCCAGCTGTTGCCATCGTACCGGTAATTTCCGGACGGCCTTACCGCCATGGCCCGCTCCATCAACCTGTCAGGCGTCAGCTCACGGTATTGTCGCCTTGTATATTCGTCGAAAGAAAGATCCGTCGTTAGTGTCGTGGTTGTCATAACCTGCCGGTAGATTTCGTGGCCGTTTGTAATACGAATTTACCGCCTACCATCGTATGGGTGATCATCGGGATGCCATCCTGCAACCTCACCACCAGCAGGTCGGCCTGCTTGCCGGCCTCGAGGCTGCCCGTCTCATCGTCAATCCCCACGGATTGCGCCGGATGCAGCGTCGCCAGATTGACGGCCTCATGCAGGGGCATGCCTTCTGAAGCATGCAGCCGGAAGACCGAATGCAATATGCTGGCCGGGTAATAGTCCGAACACAACATGCCTACCGCTCCTTCCCTGATAGCAGTCGTCATATCCAGGTTGCCGGACAAACTGCCACCCCGCAACACATTCGACGCACCGCCGGCTACATGCAGGCCCATCCGGGTCGCATACTGCGCCGTCTCCATATTGATGGGGAATTCGCTGATGGTCACACCCAGCGCTACCATCTGATCTACTTTCGCAATACTGTCATCGTCATGCGAGGCCACCGGTATACCCTTCTTCCGCGCCAGGTCAACCATGGCCTGAAGACTGTCGTCGTCGATCTTCGGCCGGGACATCCACTCCTGGAACAGCTGGTGTAATTCGGCCTCGCTCTTCCCTTTCGCCTTCAGCTCCGTCTTGAACATCCCTGCCTTGTCCTGCCCCTGCCCCGGCGTGTGGTCCATCACGGACAACAGGTCCACATACCCCTCCTGGATCATATCCAGGCATTCCTCATAAGCGGCGATGCCGGTCAGCTCGAACCGTAAATGGATCTTATTATGGATCAGCGTAGGCCCTGCAGCGGCACGGGACACTTCGCGGAATACTTCCCCGCGGCTGTATTTGCTCCTCGAATGACTTTCAGCATTGATATACCCCAGATGCAGGGAGTGATAGACGGTAGTGATCCCGCAGGCGCACATCTTCCGCTCCAGCTCCCGGAAGGCGACAGGGATAGGAATGTCTGCCCCGGGACGCGGAACAATCTCTGCATCCATCGCATCCGTATGCATATCGATGATGCCGGGCATCACGATGG
>PMUF01000276.1 GCA_003167015.1 Chitinophagaceae bacterium
CAGACATAATGGTTACGATGGCAGAACAGCCGATCCGGATACTGGCCGGATCTATGGACGTACTGACATCCCCGATGATCAGCTCGTTATTGCCCTGCTCCAGCCGGGCCGTGGCTGTATGCACCATTTCTGCCCCGCTTCGGTACAGCGTAACTGACTTTAAGGTGGAAGGAACGATATGGGGACCGTCTCCCGCCATCGCCGTCATCATGGACAGAGCGCAGAAAAACACAAGGATGAAAAAGAAAGTCCGTCGCATACAAGATTATTTGGTTAAGAATTACCCTGAGGATGCAACGGACCGTTTGATTACACAAACCGGGAAGACCCCTGTTCGTTAAAAGGAAGTTATTTGTACAACAGCTCGTAATATTCATGCGCCATCCTGCCCGCATCGAACTGATAGCGGACATCACGCATGCCGTTCTTTGAAATCTGGCGCCAGGTATCGTAGTGATCATAATACAGCGGCAGGATCTCCTTCGTCAGGATCTCATACAGTTTATCCAGATCGTAATCGTCCTGCTCTTCCACATGCATGTTCATATAGTCTGCCTTAGGCACTACAAAACCGTTATTGCCATGATTGACGAATTCGGGAATCCAGCCATCGTCCGTGGAAAAATTGACGGCCCCGTTCATCGCCGCCGTCATCCCGCTGGTACCGGAAGCCTCGCGCGGAACGCGGGGGTTGTTGAGCCAGCAGTCCGCCGCTTGCTTGAGACGCTTGGATAAGGTCAACTCATACCCTATCATAACGGCAATGTTCTTGTACCCTTTGGCCAGATGCACGAGGTGATTGAATTCGTTGATCGCAGGATAGTCCATGGGATAGGGCTTGCCTGCCCAGATGATCTGTACGGGATACCGGGTATCGCTTATCAGCTTGTTGAAACGGTCCATGTCACGGGTCAGGAAGCTGGCGCGTTTATAACCAGCCAGTCGCCGGGCCCATACGATCGTAAAGACATTCGGATCGAAGACCTTGCCGGTCTGATCGGCAACGATTTCGAAACTCCTTTTCTTCATGTATTTCTTCCGGTCATCCCACCAGTAGTCGTTGCTCTCCTCCATTTTCCGGTAAAGCTCCTTATCCGCCCAGTAACGCCAGTTCTGGGCATTGGTGATCGAAATGATCGGGCAGATGTTCTTGTATTTGCCCCACATAGCGCGTGAGACATTGCCATGCAGCTGCGAAACGGCATTGGCCAGATGGGCGAACCGCAGGGCCACTAGCGAGTGATTGAATGCGTCGTCCTCCAGCCCCGTCAGCTTGCGGACCTCATCGACTGTCAGTCCGCAGAAGTAGCTCATTTTGTGGCACAGGTAAATATCATGCTTTTCATTACCCGCTTCTTCTGGTGTATGAGTAGTGAATACCAACCTCTTACGAACTTCTTCTATATTTTTATTGTACTTCTGATAGAGCCAGAAGCTGGCGCTGATAGCATGCGCTTCATTTAAATGGTAGAGGTCGGGTTTGAAACCGAGCTCATCCACCAGCTGGGCTCCGCCCACACCCAGCAGGATGAACTGGGCAACCTTCGTCGCTACATTGGCATCGTACAGACGGTGGGTGATTGTTTGGGAGACATAATCGTTTTCAGGAACGTCGGTGCTGAGCAGAAATAAGGGCGCGCTTTTGAAGGTTTCCGGGTTGAGATACCAGACTTTGACCCAGACGGGGTGGTCATGAATATTCACCTGGTATTTAATGCCCGTATCTTCAAGGAAACTGTATTGCTTTTCCATCCAGGTGACCTGCAGGGTCTGGTCCTGGTTGCGGGCCTGATCGTAGTAACCATATTTCCACAAGATGCCGATATTGATCATATTCTGGCGCAGTTCGTAGGCGCTGCGCAAATGAGAGCCCGCGAGGAAGCCGAGGCCGCCGCTATAGATCTTCAGCGGTTGATGCACAGCAAATTCCATAGAGAAATAAGCCACTTTTTTCGAATAACGCTCGTCCACTTCGTAGGGCACTGTATAGTTTCTGAAACTCATATCAAATCCAGATTGTTTTATCTATGTAATAAGTACGCAATATAACGGATTAAGCTTATTGGAATTGTGTAGCCGGAAAAGGCAGGTTTCTACCTGTTACGTCTTTTTGACGGTTGTTTTAGGCTTTTTATCCGGGCGGCGGTCAAAGTAGCCTTCGAAGAAACATTTAATATCCCGGTGTACACCACACCCGCCTTCCTCCTTCATGGAGACCCCGCCGTTTTCAAAAGTGAATTGTATCGCGCAGGGGTCGGAATAAGACCGATAGCGTGCTACTCCCGGGGAGACGAATTTCGCTTGTCCTTTCAATTCTCCTTTGCAATCCCCGTTGTCTTTTTCAAAATGCACGAAGAACCAAAACCGGCTGGCATCCTTGCCGTCGTCCCTGATGGCAATGATATTCCTCTTGTCCTGGGCATAATCCCCGGAAAATTTGTGCCTGTGCGGAAAGGTGTCGATAGGATTGTATATCGGCGGCACCTTTGTCCTGGATTCGTTGGATTCGGTGAGGATGAGGACGAATCCGCCGTCGTTATTGAAGACATAAGCATTCTTTGTATAATAGACTTGACCGTCCTGCCCTTTTCTCCGTTGCGTAACGGACAGGGTATATTTGGCGTCCATGCCTGCCTCGCCGGACAGACCGGCCTCATTGTCGGAATAGATGACGGGCCTTGCAGCCGAAAAATGGTCTTTCCCGTCAAAGACCACTACAAAAAGAATCCGCCGGTTACTGGTAACGCCTTTGACAAAAAGGTAGGACTCCGCACCGGGAACTTTTATTTTTCCGACTGCATAGAGACGAGGTTTGATATTTTTTCCAAAATAGCGGGGCAGCAAGGTATCGGGCAGCAGCCGGGTGAAAAGATTGTAATGGATCAGGGCGGTCTCCGGCTCCTTGCGTCGCAGGATGGTATCAGTCACATCGTAGGGGATGGACAGGGGCCGGAAAAATTGGATAAACTCAGGAACGGTTACTTCGTCGTCTTCGCTTCCCGGAGACACCTTCTTGCTTTTACACGAAATAGCCAGCACGGACAGCACGATCAGCAACAGGTATTTGCTCATAACAATAGATACTATTGAAACGGTATTGACGCGGAGGCAGCCATACCGGCCGGGACGCCGCGGGCTAAAAGTAAACATTCGGTGGTAGAAACTTCTTCTCTTTGTCATTTTTTAATTTTAGATTTGTCTAAAATTTATTTTAGTTCACTAGAATATGAAAGTATCCGTCAGCAAAGAAGATCATCTGAAAGCCATTTTCCACCTGCAGCAGGAACACGGCATCGTCACGACCAATGCACTGGCGGCAGCCCTGCAGACACGCCCAGCCAGCGAGACGGACATGCTTAAAAAGCTTAAGGAACAGAAACTGGACAACTACGAGCGGTACAAAGGATTCAAG
>PMUF01000111.1 GCA_003167015.1 Chitinophagaceae bacterium
CAGCAGATGGAGGGGTTCTTCGCTACCCGTATGGCTGACCAGTTCCTGTATATCAACGGGATTAAGAATATCGAGAGCAAAAATATCCAGGGGCTGACCATGCTGAAGCTGAATTTTTATGAGGGGACGGAAATGGGTGAGGCGTCGGCGCAGGTAGCGCTGCAAGTTTCGAGGGCTCAGGCATTTTTTCCGCCTGGCGCCTTGCCGCCGCAGGTGATCCGTTTCGATGCGAGCTCTCTGCCTGTCGGCGAGCTGGTGTTCAGCAGCCAGAACACTAATCTGAAAGATATTTTCGACCTGGCCATCACCAAGATCAGGCCTCTTTTTGCCCAGGTGCCTGGTCTGACGGCGCCCCCACCCTTTGGCGATAATGCGCGAAGCGTCCTGCTGAATGTGCATCCGGACAGGCTGAGGATGTTCAATCTCTCACCCGATGAAGTGGTCCAGGCGATGGTCAGGAACAATCTGATGACGCCGTCGGGCAACCTGCGGGTCGACAGTATTATGTACATTACCAGCGTCAATTCACTGGAGTCGACGGTGCAGCATTTCGGGGACATTCCCATCAAGAGCAATGGCACGACGACCATTTACATCCGGGATGTGGCCACGGTGGTGGACGGGGCGGATATCACCGTTGACTATGCGCTGATCAATGGCAAGCGGAGCGTATACCTTCCTATCACCAAGTCCGCCACCGCTTCCACCTGGGAGGTAGTGCAGGACCTGAAGAAGGCGATCCCCAGATTCCAGGCGCAGCTGCCTGCGGATGTCACGCTGTCGTATGAGTTCGACCAGTCGGTGTATGTCATCAACTCCGTCAAGAACCTGTTGGAGGAAGGGGCCATCGGGGCTGTCCTCACCGGGCTGATGGTGTTACTGTTCCTCGGAGACGTTCGTGGCGCCACGATCGTGATTATAACTATTCCCGTGTGCGTGATCGCCGGTATCCTGTTCCTGAACCTGGCCGGTCAGACCATCAATATTATGACTCTCAGCGGTCTTTCGCTGGCCATCGGGATACTGGTGGATGAGTCCACCGTGACCATAGAAAATATTCACCAGCACATGGATCTCGGCAAGCCCAAGTCCCTGGCGATCTGGGATGCGTGTCGGGAAATAGCTTTTTCCAAGCTGCTGATCCTGTTCTGTATCCTGGCAGTATTCGCCCCCGCTTTTTCGATGAGCGGGATACCCGGGGCGCTGTTCCTTCCGTTGGCGCTGGCCATCGGCTTTTGTATGGTGACCTCTTACCTGATGGCACAGACCTTTGTGCCGGTCATGGCCAATTGGCTCATGAAGACTCATCATCAAAAGGGGGATAAAAAATTTGCTTCGGATGAGGAAGAATTTAAGGCTTCCGGGCTCACGGCGGAAAGCGAGGCGCATATAGCCGAGGAGAAGCAAAAGCTGATGGAGCATGGTACGGGCAAAGACGGGAAGGAAACCGGCTTCGATAAATTCCGCAAGCGTTTCCTCCGATTCATGGACCGGATGATGCCTTACCGGGTAGTGATTGCCATTCTCTATATCGTATTCGGTCTTGGCGGCGCCTGGCTGCTTATCTCCCATATTGGGCGGGACGTGCTGCCCAAATCCAATGCGGGGCAATTCCAGGTCCGGTTGCGCGCCCCTGACGGCACCCGGATCGAGCGGACGGAGTTATACCTGATCAAAGCCTTGCATATTCTCGATACGATGGTCGGTCACAGTAATGTGCAGGTGACATCGGCGATGGTAGGGATGCATGGCAGCCAGTTTTCCACCAACCCGGTCTACCTGTTCATGCCCGGTCCGCAGGAGGCGGTTTTACAGGCCAGCCTCAAGGAGGATTTCAAGGTGAACATGGACAATCTGAAAGAAGATTTCAGAGCCCATGTGGCTAGGGACATGCCCGAGTTGAGGCTTTCCTTCGAACCGATCGAGCTGACGGATAAGATCCTCAGCCAGGGTTCACCCACACCGATCGAAATTGCGCTGAGCGGAAAGAACAAAAAGATTAACGAGCAATATGCCGACAGTGTGGTCGCCAAATTAAAGCAGATCCCTTATCTGCGGGATGTGCAGATCGACGAGGCAATACATTATCCGGCCATCGATATCAATATTGACAGGGTACGGGCGGCCCAGCTGGGCGCCAATACCGATGAGATTAACCGATCGCTGATTGCGGCGACTTCTTCGTCACGCTTTACCGAAAAAAATGTCTGGCAGGACCATACGCAGAACCTGTCCTATTTTGTACAGGTGGAGGTGCCGGAGAATCAGATGACCAGTATTCATGATATTGGCGAGACCCCCGTAGTGCCGAACCAGCCGCGTCCTCAGCTGAGCGATGTCGCCAGCCTCAAGCTGGACACAGTGTATGGAGAGGCGGACGATATTGGGGCCATCCCGGAATTATTCGTGACCGCCAACATTCAAAAGAAAGATCTTGGGCATGCCACCGATGATGTACAGAAGGCGGTGGCCTCGCTGGGTAAGCTGCCGCGTGGTCTCGTCCTCGATATCAGGGGATTGTCCAATGTGTTGATTGATACCCTGGACAGTCTGCAGACCGGGCTGATCGTCGCGGTGATCGTCATTTTCCTCATGCTGGCAGCCAACTTCCAGTCCTTTAAAGTATCGCTGGTCACTTTGTGTACCGTACCGGCCGTATTGCTGGGCTCGTTGGGCTTGCTGATGATCACCGGATCGACCCTCAACCTGCAGTCATATATGGGCATGATCATGTCGGTGGGGGTATCCATCTCGAACTCCGTGCTGCTGGTCACCAATGCCGAAGAATTGCGCATGCTGTCGGGAGATTCTTTGAAGGCGGCTCGGGAAGCGGCCGGTACGCGTCTCCGTCCTATCCTGATGACCAGCGTCGCGATGGTAGTCGGTATGATCCCTATGGCATCCGGCCTGGGCGAGGCGGGCGATCAGGCGGCTCCGTTGGGCCGTGCCGTCATCGGCGGGCTGATTGCCAGCACTTTTGCGGCGCTGTTTATGCTGCCGCTGATTTTCGCGGGCGTACAGCGGAAGACGACCATCAAATCCGTTTCGCTGGACCCGTCCGATAAGGGAAGCCAACATTATATCCCTTCACTGTATGAAGCGAATAAAACAATTGAACATAAAGAAAATGATGAACACAATGAAAAATAAACGCTCATCTATCGTCCTGCTCGCGGGAGCCCTGCTTATGCTCGGCATGCTGAGCGGCTGTTCGTCCTCGGATGGGGAGGCGAAAAACAAAGACAGTCACGCAGACAGCAGCAGCAGTAGTAAAGACAGTGCGGCCATTACCTCTGTCGTGTCCCTGATGAAGGGCCGGCTTTCCACAACCCTCTATGTCCCTGGTGAGCTGGAAGCTTTTTACCAGGTGGACCTGTATGCGAAAGTCGCCAGCTTCGTTAAAAAATTATATGTAGATATAGGCTCCGAGGTCAGGGAAGGCCAGTTGCTGGCGACCATGGAAGCCCCCGAGATAGAAAGTCAGCTGGCTACGGCTTTATCGAGAGAGAAGGCCCAGGAGGCGATCTATATTGCGGACAAGGCCAGCTATGACCGCGTGGTAGAGACGGCGAAGACGCCCGGCACGATCTCGCCCAATGATATCGATCAGGCCGATGCCAAACAGAAGTCGGACTATGCTCAGCTGGAAGCGCTGAAGGCTGCCTATAATGAAGTGGCCGAGACGTTGAAATACCTCGAAATCCGCGCGCCTTTCGATGGGGTCATCAGTGCGAGGAATACCAACCCCGGCGCTTATGTCGGTCCTTCGGGCCAGGGGCAGGCCACGCCGATGTTCACTTTACAGCAGCAGAAGCATATGCGGCTGGTCGTTTCGGTACCGGAGGCCTATACCGGCTTCCTATACGATCAGGATGAGGTGAAGTTCAGCGTCAAGGCTTTACCCGATCGCAAATTTACGGCAAAGGTGCGCCGGCTGGCCGGCGCGCTGGACAACCGGCTGCGGGCAGAACGGACAGAAATGGATGTGTATAGCACTGATAAGACCCTGTTGCCGGGAATGGTGGCGGAAGTGGACCTGCCGCTGCCCTCCAAAGACAGTACTTTCATCGTGCCTTCTTCGGCCGTTGTCAACGGTACCGAACAGGTTTTCGTCGTGCGCGTCACGCCCGATCACAAGGCCGAGTGGATCAACGTAAGATTAGGCCGGTCGGAAGGGGGTCGGATGGAGATCTACAGCGACAGTCTGAGAGAGGGGGATATGCTGGTGCAACGTGCCAGCGAAGAGACCCGCAACGGAGTGGGTATCAATCCGGGTAAGGCAATCCCCAGCTATAAGTCTAAGTAGCTATTTGCTTTGATCTGTGGGATGCTGCCCCGTGTTCGTCCCGGTCAGCAATCCTCCATTGGTGGCTCCCGGCGTCCAATAGTTGCCGGAGAGGATGATCAGGTTCAGCATCTTGATGCTATTGTCGTAGTAGTCGAAATCTTTCAGCTTGAAGCGTACGATGTAATCCCAGCATTTATTCAGCCAGTCCTGGTTATCGGGGCTGGACATAGCAGCCACTGCGAAGGGACAGATAAAGCATAGCGCCTCGTAATAGCGATGGGGGAGGTCTTCGCCGGAAAGGTTATACCCTGCCGAGATATTATCGGGATTGTCTTTCGTGGTATTGCGGATCCAGCTGTTGATCTTTGCCAGGAATGCGGCGGCCTGCGGATCGCCGGAAATCAGGTAATCCGTCGACACGCGCCAGGGCACGCGGCAGGCATTGAAATTGTATTGCCCGTCATATTTGGATTCGAGATAATTGGCCTGTGCCGGCTCGGCGTACAGGTTGGCGTCATCGTCAGTTGCAGGACCGTCACCATGAACCTGCTGGCCGAGACTATCCGTACCGGGGACTGCATTAAAACCCAGCGCGGCTCCCACGCGGGTATGTTTGATAAAATCGGGTATCAGCCCTGCTTCCGGGCTGTAGGTATTCTGCAGATAGCGAAATATGCGGTAATTATTATTGATCACGGTGTCCCAGAACGGGTCTCCTGTCGCCTCCCGGAAGGCACGCAGGTGATCGGGCATGAAATCGGATGAGCGCGTGTCATAGTAGTCTTTGCTCCGGGGTGTTTCACCATCTTCCTCCATTACTATATGAGTGATGGGGTTGATTTCCAGGCGACGGATGGCGCTGATCATTGCCAGCGCTTCCTCCCGGTAGGGGATATTGCTGTGGTGGCCCCACTGTGCATCGGCCAGCAGCAGGGAATAGGCGATATCCATGTCTCCGTCCGTAGCTGTGCCGCCATCGAGGCTGAGGCACTCCTTGGTTTGTATCCAGGCCATCAGGTGTGAACTGGATTGGGCGGGATGGGATTTATACCAGCGATAGAGGCAGTCGTAGGTCTCCTGTGCGGTGGAGTCGAATCCGGCCATCAGTGCGACGATCACCATTCCATAACCTTGTCCCTCCGATACGCAGATGTTCGTGCCTTTCGTCCCTTCGAACCAGATGTAGCTTTCGCCGAGTCTACATCCCGATTTGACGTAGTGTCTCTTCCATTGGCGGTAGAAACTGCGGACAGTGTCGTCCATTTCCTCCTGGCTGATATGGTTGGGGAGGATCGTGCCGGCAGTATAGGGAGGATGTTGGGGGAAAGCCCGGTAAGGTGAGGAAAGGTAGGCAGCGGCGGCGATAGCGGAAGGGCTACCATCGGACGGATTGGGCCGGATAGCTATTTGTTGTGCGAGGCTATGGAAGGTCAAGGTCAACGGTACGAAAATCAGCATCACTGCTCCTTTTACACTGTGCATATTCTTTGATGTATTTCTTGAGAGAGTGCAATTACCTTGCCATCTGTCTTTTATGAAATTCTTTCTATATATGTTGCCGGTACGGAGGACAAAGGAACGGCAGCCATAGTGGCTGCCGTGTTCCCGGGTTGTGGGTTAAAAGGGAAGGGGTCGATTTTGAATTATTTGATGATAATGATCTGTTTGGTTAATATAGACTGGGCGTCTGATAACAGGGCGATATAGGCTCCGGCTGCAAGATTGCTGCCGATGGCGACTTGTTGAGTACCCTGGAATTCGGACCAGTTCCTGGCCATCAGCTTTTGACCTTTCATGTCGAAGAGCTGGAATTGGGCCTGGTTGATCGAAGAAGGCGACTCGACGGTCAGCTGACCGTTGGTAACTACCGTCGGATAGATACGGATGGCGGCCGACTCTTGCATGGGCAGACTGACGATGGTGGAATAGTGGGTCGATCCGTCGTGGTCTACCATTTCTAACCGATAGTAGACAGTCCCGTTATAAGTGAACTGATCGGTGTAGGAGTATTGTTGGGTCATGGTACTATCTTCATTCAGGGAGGCGACGGTGGCTACGTCCTGAAAGGTTTCATTATCAGTGCTGCGTTGGATGATGAAGTGGTCGAAGTCGACGGCGTCGGAGGCCGTCCATTTCAATAACGCTTTGTCTCCGGGCAGGAGAGTGGCGGCCCAGGTATTGACGGTGATGGGCAGCACAGTATAGGTATTGGAATAAGATACGACATCATAGCCGCCGTCCTGGTAATATTCCAGGATCATATTATAAGTAGTCGCGGTGGTGACCGTAACAGTGTCTGTGGTCGTGGTATAGCTGTGATCGTTCCAGTTATTGATGATATAGCTCGCGTCTCCGTTCATGCTGAACCGGTAACCGTCATCCCCGCCGACCGTGATGATGTAGGTACCGGCGGCAAGTGTCGTCTGGAGCATGAAGCGGACGCTCATATTCAGGGCAACGACCGAGCAGCCATTGGTGCTGAAGGTCGCTCCCGAGCCGCCGAAGCCTTCATTGAAATCGGGGCTGGAAGAGGTGCCTTCGTTGATATATCCCTGGTAGGCACCGAAATTCTCGCCGGTATAGACGTAGCCGATCCACACATTATTGGTGCCATAAGTCGTCTGATTGCCCTGGGCGGTCGAGCAGGCCTGTGCCTGAAGCCGCTGGGTGGGAGCGAGCAGGAGGATTATAATGGACAGTGTGGTTAGTTTCAAAAGATACGAGTACAAATGTTTCATCGAATTACTGGTTTTACTAGGTAGAAGGTAAAGTACCAGTTGGATGCCAAATCGTAATTGATTGATTTTTAATTGTTTACAAATTAAAAATTTGGGACATTTTTCTACAAACGGGAAAAAATTCTAAGAGAGGGAAGCCAGTCCCGACGGTTCTCAGTAAGGGTTCGACTTGGATTTGGCGGTGGTGTCGGCGTATTGATCGGCGCCGCCGTTACCCTGGTCTGCCCCTTCTGCCCCCGGCGGCGGCGCTTTTTCACTTGCGCTGTTATAGTCGTATTGAAGGCTGGTATTGAGGCTGTCAGGTTTGACGAAGCGTTCTGTCCTGCTGAGACCCAGCGATTTGTCTGCCAGCGCTTTGCTGAAGAAGTATTCCCAGATGGGGCGGGCGATATGACCGCCGTCGGACCCTTTGTCATCCAGGTGAATGAAGCGTTCGTCGCAGCCTACCCAGCAGCCGGCCAGGAGCTGGGGAGTATAGCCCATGAACCAGAGATCGGAGTTATCGTTGGTGGTACCTGTTTTACCGCCCATTTCGGTCAGGCCCAGCCGTTCCCGCAGACCTTTTGCCGTGCCGAAGTCCACCGTGCCCTGCATCATGCGGGTCATCGTATAGGCGGTGGACTGGCTGAGGACTTCCTTGTGCTGAGGGACGAAGGTAGCCAGCACGTTGCCATGTTTGTCCTCGATGCGGGAGATATAGTAGGGCTCGGTGTTGATGCCGATGGAAGGGAACATAGTGTAGCCGCCCAGCATTTCATAGAGTGATAGCTCGCAGGCGCCCAACGCCATACTCGGGTAGGGCTGAACTGTGGTCGGGATCTGGATCTGTTTAAGGAATTCGGCGAAGCGCTGTGGTCCCTGCGGCCCGAACGATTTCATGAGATAGGCGGCGACTTCGTTGATGCTCCATCCCAGGCCATAGGCCAGCGGATAGGGGCCCGGCTCCCAGTGTGATCCTGATTTCGCCGGCACATAGGCGTTATATTCCGGAAAAAACTGCTGTACTGCGGGGCATACGGTAGACGGGGTGAAGTTGAAGTCTTCGATAGCGAGGCTATACAGGAAGGGTTTGATCGAGCTGCCGACCTGCCGTTTGGTATTGATGTTGACGTGATCGAATTTATAGGTCCTGAAGTCGATGCCGCCGACCCAGGCTTTGACGGCCCCGGTGAAGGGGTCCATCACCATGAATCCCGTCTGCAGCATCTGCCGGTTGTATTTGATCGAGTCGAGGGGAGACATTACCGTATCTTTTTCCCGGGTGGCGTTCCAGGCGAAGACTTTCATTTTCACGGGTGTGTTGAAGCTGTTGCGGATCTCGACGTCCGACATCCCGGCATCTTCTTCGTCCTGCCATCTCTCGCTGCTGCGCATGGCGGCATCGAGGATGTTGCTGTGATCGGCCCAGACCGAACCGTTCCGGATCTCTTTTTGAGCATCGAGCATCTTTTGGAGGACGGGCATCTGGTGGTCGACCGCGCTGTCGGCATAGGCCTGCATCTTCGGGTCGATCGTGGTGTAGATCTTTAGTCCATCCGTATAGAGATTATAGGGTTGTCCCGTGGCGGGGTTGGTGTGCTCTTTGCACCACTTTTTGAGATCGCCGCGGAGGACATCACGGAAATAGGGGGCGATGCCGTTGTTCTCATCCAGTTTGCGGTAGTGGCTGAGGTCGATGGGCTTAGCCTTAAGGGCTGTGGCGTCTTCTTCCGACAGGTAATGGTTGGTGACCAGGCGGCTGAGAACGATATTGCGCCTGTCTGTCGCCGCCTTCGGGTTGGTACGGGGGTTGAAGAAGCTGGGGTTATTGACCATGCCGACCAGTACGGCTGCTTCATCGACGCTGAGGCTATCGGGTTCTTTCTGGAAGAAGGTGCGGGCTGCGGCGCGGATGCCATAGACATTATCGCTGAAGGAGACGTCGTTGAGATATAGCGCCAGGATTTCCTGTTTGGTGAAATTACGCTCAAGTTCAATGGCAATGATCCATTCCTTGAGTTTCTGCAACATGCGGCTGAGGCGGTGACGGGATCTTTCGCCGTTGAACATGTTGAAGGCCAGCTGCTGGGTGATGGTGCTGCCGCCGCCGTCGTGGCCGAATTCCAATACGGCACGCAGGACGGCCTTGCCGTCGATGCCGGAATGCTCATAAAAACGTTCGTCTTCGGTGGCGACCAGGGCGTTGATCACGTTAGGGGAGATATCTTTATATTCTACGTGGAGGCGGTTGCCTTTCGCGGTATAGAATTTACCCATAGAGGCGCCATTGCCGGCGAATACTTCTGAGGCCAGTACCAGCGATGGGTTTTCCAGTTCGTGGAGGGAGGGGAGCTGGCCGAATACGCCACGGGCGACCAGGGCGATGAATCCGACCGCTGTCACGAGGCCGGCGAGGAAGATGATCCAGAAGACGCGAACGGTTTTAGACATAGTATATCATTGATTGTCAGGTTGTTGGGTGCGCCGTGCTCCGGCTCTCGCCATTACAGCAAATCGGATACCAAGTTAACGCTAAACCCTTGAAATTCGCGTGAAGCAAGCGTGAAAAATCGCGGTGCACGGGCGCCTGATACCTGATGCTTGCCGCTCAGCGGCCTATAGCTTACTTACTTTTAGCGTTTGTTTTTCATATTCCCCGTCGGTGATGGTGATGGTATACATTCCGGATGCATAACCCTGCATGTCAATCGTCACGCTGTTCAGACCCTGAGCGGAAATGCCGGTTACCTGCTGCATCCTGCGGCCCGACAGGTCGGTGACATCGATTGTATAGCTGGTTGCCGCATTAGCGTTAAAGTATACATTGGTCGTATTTGTCACAGGGTTCGGGTAGACCTGGTAAANNGAAGAGCCAAACGATACTAAAACGGTAAGACTATATGAATAATTACCGCTCAGATCCTGCATTTTCAGTCGATAAAAATTATCACCTGTTACAGGATTGGCATCGGTATATGAATAGGTATTTATGCTTTGAAGATTTTTAGCCGGCACTGTACCAATGGTAGTAAAGGAGTTGTTGTCGCTGCCCCGTTGCACGATAAATTGCTTTGTATTGATTTCATTTGTCGTTTGCCATTGCAGGCTGACCGACTGACCCTGACGCTGTGCAGTGAAGTTCAGCAGGTTTAAAGCCAGGGGTGTGCCCCCGCTGCTGAGGAAGAAACCGCTGAAGCCGGTGACCGGGAAGGTGACCGTCCACCAGTTATTGACTGCATCCCACGCTGCTATCGGAGTGATCAGTTCGCTACCCTGGCTATAATTGGCCGGGTTGGCAGTGCCGGTGAACTGGCCATGGTATTGAGTGATCTGTACATTGCCGTTGTCGACGCCGCCGGAGGGCAGCAGAGGGATACTGGGATTGTGGGCTGTCACATACGTATTATAGGCATCGAAGTCCTGCTGGGCAAAATATAGTGTCACCGTAGCCTGGGCAGTAGCCGCGTTGTTATCGGGAGTGATATCGTAATGTCGCTGCACATAGGGCGAACCCTGGAAGGTGGAAATGGCTGTGTCAATTGTCACTAACGCGGTGACGTTGCCGGTCAAGCCATTGACCCCTGCGGAAGACGTTAGGGTACTCAGGTTAAAAATGCCGCTGGTAATATCCGTGGGGGTATTGCCTGTAATGGTTTGTGTAGCGGTTGTGGTTGAGGTAGGCAGGATCAGGTTGGCGCCGGCTGTGTCGGAGTACAGGGTCAGCAATGGGGCGCCGGCACTCGTAGCTACGATATTGTATTTCCCCTGTTGGTTGATGACAAAGTCAGAATCTGCAATCTGTGTAGCTATTAGAATACCGTTGTTGTATAATTTAAAAGTGTCTTGTGCAGGTATCCCGCCTGCGGATACATATAGCGTATCTCCTGACTGGATCAATGGAAGGTTCGCCTGGGGAGCGTATGCCAACCCGACTTGTGTGGCTGGCAAATATTGCATGCCTGTAAACAGGAAATGGTTATTGGCAATGTTGATGCTGTCCATGTCTAACCCCTGCAACTGACTGATAGATGATGGGATGGGGCCGTTGAGCTGGTTGTTCTCCAGTTCAAGGTAAACCAGATAGGAGGACAGTTTACCAATAGAGTCAGGTATTTTTCCGGTCAGCTTATTGTTGTTTAGCTCGAGGGCTTCCAGTTGACTACAATTGGTTATGGAGTCCGGAATGGAGCCGGTCAGCTGGTTATTCGATGCTATCAGCTGTTCGAGATAAAATGGCCTGCCCAGGGATGAAGGAATAGTATCCGTCAATAGGTTATTACTGACATCGAGTACTTCCAGGTTAGGATCTCCACCGATGGAAGATGGGATGCCACCGGTAAATTGATTTCCTGACAGGTAAATATTGATCAGACCCAAGCTTCCCAGGGTAGAAGGGAGGTTTCCGTACATCTTATTGTTGGCGAGGTTAAGAGTTTCCAGGTAAGAAAGATTGCCGATAGAGATCGGGATGGTGTCTGATAATTGATTGCTGTTCAGGAAGAGGTTGCCGAGTTGTGTCATATTCCAAATTCCCGCTGGTATGTTACCGGTAAACTGATTCGACTGCAGGGATAGATTGAGGAGGGATGACAAAGAACCCAGCGATGAAGGTAAATTGCCACTTAATTGGTTATTATCAAGCGCCAGCGTGTTAAGCGCTGAAAGATTGCCAATGGTAGATGGCAGGCTACCGCTCAATTGATTGTTGATAGCCCCAAATGTGCCCATGGCTGTAAGGTTTCCAATGGAAGCCGGTATGGTACCCGTGAGATTGTTGTACTCAAGTTGCAGGGCAGTTACTCTTCCATACCTTACTGAGACTCCGGACCAACTATCAAGTGGTGCTGAGGTCAGCCAGTTGGTGCGGTTGGTCCATCCCGGACCGTTGGTGCTATTATACAGATCAACCACTGCGAGTGAATCCTGGGTATTAGCTACAGTAATGCTTTTGAGTACCATCGAAATGTTCGATATTGTAGTAGTGACGTATACACTATAGTTTCCCGGCGATGAAACAGTGAACGTAGAATCTCCCTGAATACTGGCAATCAATGTGTCACCCTTAAACCATTGATAATAGTTGTTAGCTGCCAACCCGCCGGGTGCAACGGAAAGGGTATTTCCGTTGACGATTAATGGGATATCTTGCTGGGGGATCATGGTTACGTAAGCGGGACCATTATATCCATCAAGACTGGAGAAGTTGAATTGATTGTTCGACAGGATCAAAGTAGTATTTGGCATGAGTCCTGATAAATCTGGCAGAGTGCCGCTGAATGAATTAGATTGAAGATTAAAGAAGTTCGCTTGGGTGAGGTTGTTCAATGAGGCCGGGATAGAGCCACTGAGTTGATTCACAGATAAGTCAATGGCAAAAAGTTGAGTTAGGTTGCCAATAGAGACTGGCAGCGGACCGGTCAGTCCATTGCAATTTAGTTGGATATTCGCAAGGGCTGACAGATTGCCCAGTGAGGAAGGCAGCGGGCCGATCAGCCTGTTGCCTGTCAGCGTCAGGCTAAACACGCGCCCGTTATTATCCTCCCCGACACCATACCATGTACCGATTGGTGCTGAGGTCAGCCAGTTAGTATGATTGGTCCATCCCGGACCGTTGGTGCTGTTGTATAGATCCACCAGCGCCAGGGAGTCTTGTGAGTTCGCTACTTGTGCTGAGGTGATGAATGGGCGGAGGAGTATAAGGAAAAGGAGGAAAAGGGATAAAGCTCTAGGTCTCATAAGTCAGTCGGGCTAAAAATGGGGAAAAGGGGTTAATGGTTATTCCGCAGGAGACAGAAGGCGGCCATCATAGAAAGGATGTTCAAAAATATATATAATTTGGGTTCCGTGCAACTATCTTTAACAGGTCTCGTACGGCTTGTACTGCGCTGCACGGTTATGCGCTGTTATGACACGATTATGGTTATTTTCAACGCGGGTTGGCTATTTTGAGGGATGCGAGGATAACAAAGAAAAATAAATTTGGAAGCTTTTAGGTAAGGTGGTGAAAACAGCACCAGAAGTCAAGGAGAAAGGGTGAAGTAATTTGACTCAAAAAGTCTTATGTATGAAAAAAAATGATATCAAGATTTACTTTCGGCTATTCGTATTGCTTAGTCATGATGATATGGATAAGTGGCTTGAGGCTCAAAAGCAAGAATTTTATGAGAGGTACCCTGAATTTAGGGCTTCATAGTATGAAAGGCGACTTTTCAAGAAACCCTTTTTATTGTGTATCCTGAGCAGTTATCGGCTATTCTCTTTTTTTGCAATGGGTCTTTGGATCTTGATAGTGGGAAAAGACGGCTTGCGAAATACTGGCTGGTGTTCGCGCTGCGAAATAAATGGTGCCAGGTGCACGGCTGTACTTCCGCGGAACGGTCAATAACAGCGATCAGCGGCATTTTTACCAGAAGGACCGGCAGGGCTTGTATCCCGCTACCCAAAGGGGGAGACAAGAAAGCTGATTCTGACCGATTCATTCATCCCTTGTGTATAACATTTTATTAATGTAAATTTGTGATAAGTAAAATCAGATATTATGTACTCAGAGGCAAGGAAACTTCATATTATAGAGGCGGTATTAAAAACGGAGAACGAGGCTGTATTAACGGCTATAGAAACGATTGTAGATCAAAATAATGTCACCAGTAAAAGAACAAAGGGAAGGTTCAGCGCTCTACTGGGATCTCTTACCAGTGAAGAAGCAGAATCCATGAAAAAAACGATAGAAGAGAATTTTGAGAAAATAAACCCTGATGACTGGAAATAACATTGTTGCCGATACCAATATCTTTATTGATCTGATGAAGGGCAACGAGGTGATTGCGAAAAGGCTGGAATCCTTCGATGAGGTGTACATCTCTCCCGTAGTGTTGGTAGAACTTTATTTCGGGGCCTACCGTTCTGCCAATCCGGAAAAGCATTTACGTAAAATAGCAATAGCCATCCAGGAAACCAAATTGCTGACTATCGATGCAGCAACAGCAGAGATTTTTGTTACGATCAAATTGGCCTTATTTGCCAAAGGTAATCCGATACCTGAAAATGATATATGGATAGCTGCTACCTCCATGCAGCATCAATTACCTTTATACACCAATGATAAACACTTTGCTGAAGTCGAGGGAATGCGGCTAGCATAACCGCCCTTTCTTAACTCCTTCGTTATTTACCCCTGGACCAGCAGTCTGATCTTCATAATTTGCTGGAAAATCACCTTAGGGCAATAGGTATCCTGAAATAAGGAAAAGGAGAGAGCACTAATAGAGCAATATCAGAACACTCTTTGTTTGATCCTGTTCATAAACGCCTCGCGGAACTTCTCGCTGATGGGTATCTGCTTCCCGCCGATGAAAATATGATTATCACGGATCGACTCCACGAGGGCGATATTGATGATATAGGAATTGTGTACCCGGGCGAAAGAGGCGGAGAGCTGTTCTTCGATATCCTTGAGCCGCCGGTAGACGAGCAGCTTGTGGGCCGGGGTGACGACACGGACGTATTCTTTCTCGCCTTCGAAATAGAGGATCTCTTTGAGCAGGATCTTCTGAAATGCCCGGCCGGATTTGATGAAGAAATATTCTTCCGAAGCGGGGAGGGGGGCCTGGCGTTCGGGGAGGGAGGAATCGGGAGTGGCCGGTCCGGCTGATGCGGGCGATGAAGCCAGGGAGGCGGAGGATACGGTGCCGGAAAGGGCAGTGGCGGCGGAAGTCGGCGCGCTGGACATCGAGGCGGTGGCGGCTGCGCCGGATTGATCCGCCCGCGAGTAATGGGCCTCGATCTTTTGCAGCGCGGCATAAAATCTCTTGAGGGTGATGGGTTTCAGCAGATAGTCGATGGTGGGATAGCCATAGCTGTCAGCGGCATATTCGGAATAGGCGGTCGTAAAGACGATCCGCACCGATGGCGGCAGCAAGGTAGCCATTTCCATCCCCGTCAGATGGGGCATATTGATATCGAGGAAGATCAGGTCGACGGGGTACGTCTTCAGGTAAGTCAGGGCCTCCCGGGCATCATAGCATTTGGCGGGCTGCTCCCAGGAAGTGTTCTGCAGGATGAACATTTCCAGTAGTTTCACCGCATTGGGTTCATCATCGACGATCAGGCAACGCAGGTTCATATGAGCGGTATTTTTAGAGAGGCCTGATAGACCGACGCCGTTCGCGTGGTCCGTAATTCAAACCGGTCTCCGTATAACAAGATAAGACGTTTTTCCAGGTTTTTGAGCCCGAACCCTTGCGAGGAAGTTTTGGGGCCATCTGCCGGCAGCGGATTTTCAGTGCTGAAGAGCAGGAAACCATCCTGCTGCACCAGGGAAAGGCCAAAGGCATTCCCGGCGGCCGATCGGTCGATGCCGTGCTTGAAGATATTCTCCACAAAGGTGATCAACAGCATCGGGGGGATAGAGGGACTGCCTTCGAATTGCTGGTAAAAGCTAACCTTTACCCCATGTCGGATACGGATCTCTTCGAGCGCGATATAATTCTCCAGGAATTTGACCTCTGTCTGCAGACTAACATTTTCTTTGGGGCTTTCATCCACAAAATAGCGCATGATATCGGAAAGACGGCCGATGAGCAGAGCGGTATGGGGCGCCTCGCGGAAGGCTTCATAATAGATATTATTCAGGGTATTGAAAAGGAAATG
>PMUF01000454.1 GCA_003167015.1 Chitinophagaceae bacterium
CGTTAAACAGATCGACACGGTGGAGCTGGCTGCGCATTCGCTGAAGCCATTGGCGGGGAATCTCAGCTACTTACTTTTCGCGATTGGAGTGATTGGTACCGGTTTTTTGGCAATACCTGTACTGGCCGGTTGTTTGTCCTACATCCTGGCGGAAACTTTCAACTTTTCGAAAGGGCTGGACAAAAAATTCTACCAGGCCAAACCGTTCTACGGCATGATCGTGGTCAGCCTTGTGGCCGGGCTTTGCCTGCAATTCCTGGGCATTACGCCGGTGCAGGCCTTGTTGTATACGGCTATCCTCTATGGATTGACGGCGCCGGTGATGATTGCTGTTTTGCTGCATATCGGTAATAATAAAAAGATTATGGGGCATCATACTAACAGCGTGTTGTCCAACGTACTTGGCTGGTTAACGCTGCTGCTGATGACTGCTGCCGCGGTGGGCCTCATCTGGACTCAGTTTTTTTGACCTTCGTCGGGGCGTCGTCCCTTGCCCCTTCTCGGTCGTACCCTTCGTTTCACTCGGGTATCGCCGAAAACCACTTCCGGGGCTTACCGGAAGTGGTCTTTTTCTTACGAGGATGTTTTTTCGCCTTTTCCCTACTTATTATTTGTCTTCGTCTTCTTCGTTTTCGTCGTCTTCCTGTCCTTTCTGGCCTCCTTCATGTTCAGCCCGCAGATTGATCTCATTCTCTGCGATCTCCGTCAGAAGGGTATCCGTATCTTCTTCTTCCACCAGGGTCTTGTCCAGCAGGTCGGCTGCCTCATGCAACTGCATGGTAATGGCGAGCTGTACCAGGCCGCCGTATGTGGCGATCTCATAGTGTTCCACTTTCTGGGCTGCAATGATCAGTGCGGCATCGCGGGTGAGGGTTCCTTCCTCCGTCTCTTTGATGATGTTATCGACCTCCCTGGCGATGCCTTCAATGGCTTCGCATTTTTCGGCCTCTGCCTTTTGGCCAAGGATCTGGAATACCTTTTCCAACCGTTTGACATGCCGTTCGGTCTGGTGCAGATGGTCTTCAAAGGCGTCTTTCAATTGTTCCGTGGTAGTGGCCTCCTGCATTTTGGGCAAAGATTGGGTGATCTTTTTCTCGGCGTAATAAATGTCTTTCAACTGGGCCAAAAAGAATTTCTCGAGGTGCGATTCTCCCTTGAAGGAATGATCGTGTTCGCGGGCTGTTCCATTGGACGCATTTTGACGTGAGGAAGAAGAACCGGAAGAAGTGTTTGTTCTGCTATTGCCCGATGTGGAACCAGTATCGCGAGGATGGTTGCCGGCAGCCGACTGTCTGCCGCCAGTCCGATGCTGGGCCGGGGAGGTACTGTTGGGTTTTCTACCCCGGGTGCGAGCGGTCGTGGATGATTGTTTCATAATAATGTTCTTAAATTTTTAATAGCTGAATAAGTTAAGAACAAACAAATAGAGTCGGCGATAACCCTATTTGTTTGTTGACATGGAAGGCCGTTAGGAATAATTAGCGGTTGCCGCGATGGCTGCTGCTGCTGTTGCGATGACTGTTGCTACCGCTATTGCTACCGCTATTGCTACCGCTATTGCTACCGCTATTGCTGCCGCTGTTGCTGCCGCGATGGCTGCTCCCGGAATTGGACCGGCTGCCGTAGCCCGAACGGCCGCTCCGGCTGGTGAATTGTCCGCCGGCGTTGCGTTGTTGGCCGGCGTTACCGTTCCTCGAAGAACCTTAATGGCTGCTACGGGAAGATGAACCTGACCTGCTGCTGCGACCTGCAGCGCTATTCGATGAACGGCCACGACCGGTGGAAGATGAACGACGATTGTCTGAGGATGATCCGCGGGTTTCGCGACCACGACCGCCCTCGTCATAACCGTTTCTGCTTCTACCTTGATGAGATGCGCGACCGCCTTCGCTGGCGGTACGCCTTACCTGGTCGCGGTCCATTGAAGAGAAGCCCCTGCCGCTGCCGGTAGAAGAACGTCTTCCCTGGTTGGAGCGGGAACGGCCTTCACCGCGGCCTTCGCCTCTGCTTTCATATTGTCCGCGGATGTTGCGCTGCTGACCCTGACCCCGTGACTGCCTGTACCGGCGGTCGTCGTCTTCATTGTCATAGCGACGTCCGCGGCCGTAATCTTCATCTTCATCGTTCTCATACCGGGAATAAGGTTGTTCATAATCGTCGTCTTCGTCTTCATCTTCATCATAATCGTAGTCGTCATTTTCGTCGTAGTCTTCTTCATATTCCTGATAGCGGGAAGAAGGCTGATCGTAGTCGTCATCCTCTTCTTCGTCATCATAATCCTGGACATCATATTCTTCTTCATGCCCTCTTCCGCCGTGGGAAGCCTGACCGCCGCGTTGAGCGATCCTTCGGCGTTCTTCTGGTTCCATCGACGCAAAGCCACGTCTGCCTGAATTTCTCGTACTCATACCTTTAAATTTTTAGTGATTAATTTCAAAAAATTCTTGAGTGAAGCGCTTCGTTCGTGGATGCCGAAAAAATTATGCCATCCGGATCAAAGGGAACGTTAAAGTGTCACTCGTCCGTTGAAGGGTATTTTTTCCCCGGTAGGCGTAGCCCGCTAGCGGCGACCACCACCGCCGCGGAACCCGCCGCCGAAGCCACCTCCGCGGAAGCCACCGAACCCGCCGCCGCGGAACCCGCCAAATCCCCCGCGGGCGGACTGAAAGTTCTGTGTCCGTATCATACCCCGATTGTGCATCTGGTCCTGCCTTTCCAGGTTCTGCCGGGTCCCGGCGTTATCCACAGATCGCCAGGCGCCGTTCTGGCGTTGCTGCCAGCCGCCCTGACCATTCCTTCTGTAAATATTTCCATCTCTATCGGTCATGAGACGGCCGGAGCCGCCACGGTTGAATACGCCTTGCCGGTCGCGGTAGATATCGTTATTATGAAAAAAACGGTTGCGGTCGAAATTGCCGTTCCTGCCGTAGAAGCCGCCGCGGGCGTAACCGCGACCGATATAAGCCGGGCAATAGGCCATCGGCCCCCACCAACCACCCCACCAGCCGCCGAATCCGAATCCCAATCCGAAGCCAAAGCCCCAGTTGAACCAATCCCAGTCATAATCATAGCCGAAGCTCCAGCCCAGCCAGGGGTCATACCACATATTGAAGCCCCAGGTCCAGGGACGGGGATAAAAGAAATGTCCGCGCCAGGGGGTATAATAAAATCCCGTCCCATAGACGACGGTCGGCCCGTAAATATAATTGTTGAGATAACCGGGGGTGTAGCCCATATATATATAGTCCGGGTCCGTGTCATAGATATATACATATTTTACATTATACACCGGGCAGCCGGGCGGAATGAGGTCAACTTCATCCGGTCGTGCCGTACAGACCTGCCAGGGGCCATCCGGGCTGGCGGATTCAAACCATACGCCATTGTCCACGCAAAAGTAACGGCCTTTGTATTGGATGACGGATTGGGGAGAGTTGACGGCATATTGCATTTGCGTACCCGGGATGTTTTCGAACTGAGGCTTACCGTCATAGGATACAGATGCCTGCGTATTCCTGCGGTCGACGCGGGCAGTCTGCGGGATCTGGGCATCCAAAATAGCCTCGCGGGCGGCTTGCGTGCCCGCTACGCTGGCCAGCACGTTATCCTTGGGAGAGCCTTCCGGGATTTTGGCGAAATCGGGCGGCAGGGCATCGGAGGCCACATATTGCCAGCCGCTCTGCAATTGGGCGGACTTGTACCAGCGGCCTGACAGGAGGACGTAATATTGTCCGTCCGCAGCCCGGAATATGTCGTTATTGGAATTGGACACATAGGAGAGACCGGTACCGGAAATGGGCGTCAGTATAGGATTGCCGTTGGTCTGGATCAATTCGGCCGGTTCCGTGCTGACGATGATGTTGGAGATCAGCGTATCGGCGGCTGCGGAGGAATCGATGTAGCCGGCATTAGCGCTGTTGGCATCGTCGACCGACTTCTGCACTTTTTCCAGTTTGGAGGGCACTTTACCGGCAGGACTATAAGGCCCGGTGGCTTCGGACGCGGCATACCAATGCCTGGCGCCATACAAATAATATTGTTTATCGTCTTTCACGATGGTATAGGGCGTGTTGACGACCACGTCGAGATCCCAGTCCTTATTTTTCTGCAGCATGGGCTGCCCGTCTATCAGCACCAGCAGGGATGGCTGCGACTGGTAGATGATCTTTGGCGGGGCCGTGCTGAGCCCTTTTGACAGGCTTTTTTCTTCCGTACTAAGGTCCAGGCTGGACAGCAGCATGTCCAGGGAAAGATCGAGGTTCAGTTTTGGGATGCCCGCCTCCAGCTCGGTCCGCAGGTAGCTAACCTTATTGGCATCGGAATCCCGCGCAAGCTTAAGGTTGGGAATTTTGACGGAGAGGACATGCACCACCCTGCTGTCCTTGTCTGTTTCAACGGTAGCGATCGCCCAGAAGGTGCCGAATATCGGTTCTGTGGTGTCGCCCGCCCGGGAGACCGAGAAGGCGGCCCTTCCCTTCAGGATGTTTCCCTTGAAGGATTCGGGGGTCGGTTCATAAATCCGGATAATACTGCCATCTGATGCGTTCAATGTCCTTGGCCATTCGTCTTGTCCCCTGACCACGCCGGCAAATAACAATATGCAGCCGGACAAGGCAGCCATGCGTAAAAGTTTCATAAAAGAATATTTATTTGATGTGAAGTAATCTTCCACAGGGTCAACGGAAGTGCCAGTAGGAGAGGGAAGCAGCAAAGTTATTTATTGTATCGATATCATCACTGTGGAATCTTATCCCCTCACCAACCGTTAGTAGCCCCGGGCATACTATTTGAATGATTTATTGAAAAGTATCTATGGATAGCAATACAATGAGCACGGTAACGGAGGTATTGGAGAGTTTACGATCGAAGGGGGCGGATCTTGAATTTCGCTGGACTCCTGACGGATTCACTCCGGGGAAGGGGAAATATTACCAGCCGGAACAAATGGAAATCCTCAAAACCTACCGGTTCGAGGGCGCCAGCAACCCATCGGATACGGAGATCCTGTATATCCTGCGGACGCAGGACGGTTTGATCGGTTATAGCCAGGACGCCTATGGAGCTTACAGCAGCCATGCAGGTGAAGACGGATACGACAATTTTATCCGACGTATCACCGAAAAAGATCATGTCGAACAATTATTATTCGAGCTGTAGAAAGATCCAACATAAACTGCTGACTGTATGACTATTTATCCGGGCGATCCTTATCCCTTAGGCTCATATTGGGATGGGAAGGGTGTCAATTTTGCGCTATACTCTCACCACGCCGAAGGCGTCGAGCTTTGCCTGTTCAATAAGGCGACAGGCGAAAAAGAAACCGACCGCATCAAATTCACCCAACGGACACATGATATCTGGCATGCGTATCTCCCCAATGTAAAACCGGGACAACTATATGGCTATCGGGTCTATGGTCCTTATGATCCGGCCAACGGGCATCGTTTCAATTCCGCCAAGGTATTGCTGGACCCCTATTCAAAGGCCATCTGCGGCAACCTCGAGTGGGACGATGTACTGTTCGGCTATGAAATCGGGAAGGATGATCTGGTGATGGATGCACGGGACAATGCGGTGATGGCGCCGAAGTCCGCCGTTATCGATGAACATTTCGACTGGGAGGGAGACAAACCGCCGAAGATCGCCTATCACAATACCATCATTTATGAGGCTCATGTTAAAGGGCTGACGAAGACCTTTCCCGGCATCCCCGATGAGATCAGGGGGACTTATGCGGCGCTGGCCCACCTGGCCGTCATCGATTATCTGAAAAAGCTGGGGATCACCGCCATCGAGCTGATGCCTGTCCACCAGAGTATTCCTGAACGACATCTTGTAGAGGAAGGACTGACTAATTACTGGGGTTATAACACCATTGGCTTTTTTGCGCCGGGAGTACGCTTTTATAGTGGTAAGGAAGTCGGGGGGCAGGTGAATGAGTTCAAGACAATGATAAAAGAGCTGCATAAAGCGGGCATCGAAGTTATCCTCGATGTGGTGTACAATCATACGGCGGAAGGCAACCAGATGGGGCCTACGTTTGCCTATAAAGGGATCGATAACAGTGAATATTACCGCCTGGCGGAAGACAAGCGATTTTACTTCGACTATACGGGAACGGGCAACACCCTGAATGCACGGTTGCCCAATGTGTTGATGATGATCATGGACAGTCTTCGGTATTGGGTGCTGGACATGCATGTCGATGGCTTTCGGTTCGATCTGGCGGCTGCGCTGGCGCGCGAACTGCATGATGTCAACCGGCTCGGCGCTTTCTTCAGTATTATTTACCAGGACCCTGTCATTTCGCAGGTCAAGCTGATTGCAGAGCCATGGGATGTAGGGGAAGGCGGCTACCAGGTAGGCCAGTTCCCCCCGGGTTGGGCGGAATGGAACGGGAAATACCGGGATTGTATGCGTGACTACTGGCGCGGCGCGGACAGCGTGCTGGCGGAATTCGCCGAACGATTCACGGGCAGTTCGGACCTTTATAAGAATGACAACCGCAACCCGACCGCCAGCATCAATTTCATCACGGCTCACGATGGTTTTACGCTGCAGGACCTGGTGTCCTATAACGACCGGCATAACGAGGCGAATAAAGAGGACGGCAAGGATGGTGCGCAGGACAATCATTCGTGGAACTGCGGGGCAGAAGGGCCAACGGAAGACAAGGAGATCATTGCCCTGCGAAACCGGCAAAAGCGGAATTTTCTCGTGACGCTGATGCTGTCGCAAGGCGTGCCCATGCTGTTGGCGGGAGATGAGGCGGGCAATACGCAGTTCGGGAACAACAATGCCTATTGCCAGGACAACGAGAT
>PMUF01000391.1 GCA_003167015.1 Chitinophagaceae bacterium
CAGGACAAGGTATACGACGCCATCCAGCATCTTGCTGTTGTCAGGATGTACGATTTTATTTTGGATAAAAGTGAAGGAATTACTGTTATATTTGCCGACCCAAAATTGGACAAAAGCGAGGATGTGATAAAATCCCTGGGTATCAAATAAAATTAGGTATTAAATAAAATTGCTATACCGACCTAAAAACACCATAAGCCGGGATCAGCCTGGTTTTAAATCTCATTGTCAAACAACAAAAACAAATAAAAGAACGTGGGGCGATCTTAATCGTTTCATGGTGTCAAAAACAAACATCAACCAAAATGAAAAAAATTGTTACCGTTCTAGCGGTGGTTATGAGCCTGTTAATGGTAGGCCATTCTGTGAAGGCTCAGAATAAATTTGCTGTTGTCAGTCTCAGTGAGCTGATCCCGCTTATGCCTGAAACCAAGAAGGCGGATACGGCAATGAATGATTACCAGAATGCATTGGCGCAGAGCTATGACGATATGCGCAGGGAATTCTCCGAACAGGACAGCCTGTTGAGTTCCAAGGATACCGCTAAATATACCAAGGCTCAGTTGGAGCTGAAGAGAAAGAATCTCGGTGACCTGTATCAGAAAATGATGACTTTTCAGCAACAGGCTCAGCAGATGGCGCAGCAGAAGAACCAGGAGCTGCTGGCCCCGATCCAGAAGAAGGCTGTGGAGGCCATACAGACTGTTGCCAAGGAAAATGGCTATACCTACGTTTTCGTGAAGGAACAGCTGCTGGTTTATCCCCCTGCTGAAGATATCATTAACCTTGTCAAGAAGAAGTTGGGTATTTCCATCACTGCGACTACTGCCCCCGTCACCAAATAGGGCTTTCGATGCGCTTATAACAACAGCCGCACAACAACAGCCGTTCATATCATTTGCGCCAGGATCATGTCCTGGCGTTTTTTTTACCCTTCCCGCACCGCTTAATTATCTTTGCTCCATGGCTATGGAAAAACGAGGACCTATTGGCGTATTCGACAGTGGTTATGGCGGGCTGACCGTATTGAAAGAATTGGTGAACCGGCTGCCCCAATATGATTATACCTATCTCGGGGACAACGCCCGGGCGCCCTATGGTAACCGGTCATTCGAGACGGTCTACCGGTATACGCTGCAATGCGTGGAATGGCTGTTCGGGGAAGGCTGCCCCCTGGTGATCCTGGCCTGTAATACCGCCTCGGCCAAGGCGCTTCGCACCATTCAGCAGAACGATCTGCCCAGGATAGCGCCGGATAACCGCGTATTGGGCGTTATTCGGCCAACGACCGAGGTGGTAGGCAACTATACCCGAACGGGCAACGTAGGTGTATTGGCTACCAGGGGTACCGTCCTGTCGGAATCGTATCCCATCGAGATCGCCAAGTTCTTTCCCGAACTCCGGGTCTACCAGCAGGCCTGCCCTTTGTGGGTGCCCCTCATCGAAAACAATGAGCATGATAAGCCCGGGGCCGATTACTTTGTCAGGGAGTACATGGATCTTCTGCACGATCAATCTCCGGATATCGATACCGTCCTGCTGGCCTGTACCCATTATCCTCTCCTGAAAGACAAGATAGCGCCCTGTCTGCCGCCGGGTAGCCAGCTTATCTCGCAGGGAGAGATCGTGGCCGCCAGTTTGGCGGACTATTTGCAGCGTCATCCGGAAATGGAAACCCGGTGCAGCAGGAATGGGCAGATCCTGTTCTATACGACTGATTCAACGGAGGATTTCAACAGTCACGCCGCCACTTTTTACGGTAGCGGGCTCCAATCGAAGCATGTGCCCTTTTGAGCCGCCGTAGGCGGCTCGACCGAAGGTCAGACATCAGATTCTTGCATGAAAAGGGCTAAATTTCAAACAGACCTTTTCATGCACCTCAACTAAACGTAATCATGAAAACGACGATCGTTTACACTATTCTTGTCCTCACCGCCGCCACCCTGTTTTCGTGCCGGAAGGAGTACAGCGTCGAGAATGGGAATGGCCTGCCTGCCGACTTTACGGCACAGATCAACGGAGTCACCTGGGATGCCGCGGACAGCACCCAATTTGCCACCTTCATACAGGGAACGATCACGATCGTGGGCACGAGCCAGGATGGGCGGCAGCTGATCATTTCACTCAATGACACGGTGATCGGCACCTATATATTGAACCAGCAATCGACGTCCGTGGCCACTTTTTTAAATGTGGATTCCACCGGCATATATGATTATGCCACCAACCTTGGCAGCGATACGTCCCAGGCCGGCGGCACCGTCAATGTCATGTCGATCGACCCCGTCGGGAAAACCCTCTCCGGCATCTTTTCATTTAAAGCCTACCGGACGCTGGATGGCACCCAGGAGGTCTTTACATCCGGGGTATTCTACAAGATCCCCTATATTGATTTGTGACTTTCCGGGCGACCCCTGGTGCGGCGGCGACCCTGATAGGACCAATAATGGCTACTTTTCGGGTTATTATGGCCAATAAGAGGGAATTTTTTATGGCTGGTTAGCCGATTTTTCCTACATTTGCATCCCTTTTCACCGGCGCGGACGATCTGCGCCCCATGGTGTTGACCAAGGATTAAACGTAAAAAAATTTCAACATGAAACGTACATTTCAACCACATAGACGTCGCCGCAAGAGCGTTCACGGTTTCCGCGAGCGGATGCAAACCGCCAACGGTCGTAAAGTCCTGGCCAGCCGTCGTAAAAAGGGTCGTAAGAAACTGACTGTTTCTGACGAATCGAAACTGAAGTAGACCTCTCCTGCTATCTCCCGACAATTTACCTGGACAAAAAAGGAAAAACTCAAGAGCCGCAAGCTGATCGAACGGGTTTTCCGGGAAGGAAGGAGCTTTTCCCTCTTTCCGTTCAAGGTTTGTTTTCTGCTGCAGCCCAGCACGGCAGCATCATCATTGCAGGCGGGTTTCGGGGCCGGTAGCCGTCATTTCAAAAAGGCCGTCGATCGCAACCGCATCAAACGACTCAGCCGCGAGGCCTACAGGCTCCAAAAAATTCCATTACTTCAACAACTGGAAGAAAAGAGGCTTTCGCTGGCCGTATTTTTCATTTACACGGGCAAGGAGCTGCCTGACTACGCCACCGTATCCGACAAGATAGGCGTAGCTTTACAGAAATTAATAAGGGAAATAAAATGAGGCAAGTATTGCGCATCCTGGGCCTGCCCCTCATTGCCCTCATCAGGGTCTATCAATGGGGCATCTCCCCTCTTCTGGGACCCAAGTGCCGCTATACTCCCACCTGTTCTCAGTATGCCGTGGAAGCCCTCAGAAAGCATGGTCTGCTAAAAGGGTCATGGCTTGCGATCCGGCGTATCGCCCGTTGCCATCCCTGGGGAGGCCACGGGATAGATCCGGTGCCGTGAGACTACTCCCGCCCCTGCACACTACTTTTTTGTATCGGGAACCGTGTCGATCTTGGTGGAAGTCATCTTTTGCAAATTGGCGATGATCTCATGCATTTCTTTCATGGTGTAGAATTTATAGATAGCAGGTACCGAACCGGCATCGAAACCGCCGGGGACGGTGGTAAAGGGACCGAACACCTTTGCCTGTGTCTCCGTGGTGATCTTAGCTATCTTTCCGGGTACGATAAAATAATTCTGGTTGGCGTCGCTGACGTTTTGATCGGCCACCAGCTTTTTGAGGCTGTCTAATTTTTGCGTGAGGGCGTCCTGGGTGATCATGCCTCCGCCTTCCGTGCCTACATGCTGTTTGCTGCCGACGACTGTGTCGGTTTTCAGGTTGAGGATATACAGGCCGTCATCCGATGCAGTGAGGCTCAGTTTGCCCGATGGAGATTGGACGTCCAGCGTCACCGGGTCGCCGCCGGTAAAATCCAGCTCTTGTTCGTGATGCGGGCTGCCGTCGGAGACGGTGATATGCGTTTTGGTATTATCGACCTGGATATCGCTGTTGGCATAGACCAGGATCTTTTTTTCATGCCCTTTGCAGGCAGTAAAGGCAATGAGGACCACGAGTACCAGGACGGCGGAATTTTTTTGCATAGTCAGTGGAGTGTGTTTTGTCGGGTGTGTTTTACAAAAAAAGTAGCCGGCCCCGGAATCGGCATCTTCGGCCCCGGAACCGGCACCTTCTCCAAAAAATTATTTTGAAGCTTTGGAATAATGTTCGGCTACTTTGTTCCAGTTCACCACTTTCCAGAAAGCGCCCAGGTAATCCGCCCGTTTGTTCTGGTATTTCAGGTAATACGCATGTTCCCATACGTCCACACCCAGCAGAGGCGTCCCTTTAACTTCGGCTACATCCATCAGTGGGTTGTCCTGGTTGGGTGTACTGCTGATCTCCAGCTTGCCGTCCTTGCTGATGAGCCACGCCCAGCCGCTGCCGAACCGGGAGATACCTGCGGCATTGAGTTTTTCCTTGAAGGCGTCGAAGCTGCCGAAGGTTGCGTTGATATCGTCGGCCAGTTTTCCGGTCGGCGTACCGCCGGCATTGGGAGCAAGGATCTCCCAGAAAAAGCTATGATTCCAATGGCCGCCGGCATTGTTGCGGACGGCGGGGCTGATCGTGCCCGCTTTCGCTACCAGTTCTTCCAGGGATTTGCCTTCGTTAGGCGTACCGGCAATCGCCTTATTTAAATTGTCGATGTAAGCCTGGTGATGCTTATCATGATGTATCTGCATGGTTGTCGCGTCGATGTGCGGTTCCAATGCATCGAATGCATACGGCAACGCAGGGAGTGTAAATGCCATAACTAATGTTTTAGATGATATTAAAAATATTTTTTACGTCAATGCCTGAAAGGAAGGGACGACAAACCTACGCAAAAATGGGAAACCGGCAAAAGAATGGACGTTACCGTTTGGATCGGCGCCGGGAGTGCCATCGAGCATTGGAGCCGGCTGCTAACGTTTGGCCCGGAAGAAATTCTGCATCAGCGCCGCGCAATCCTTCGCCAGTAGGCCCTTTTCCAGGATCGTTTTCGGATGAAAAGGCCAGCCGGGAAGGGGGGAGACCGGCGTTCCCCGCCGGTAGCCGTTCTTTTCGTCATCCGCGCCATAGACTATGCGGCCGATCTTGCTCCAGTACAGTGCGCCGGCGCACATCAGGCAGGGTTCGATGGTGACGAAGAGGGTGGCTTCGGGCAGGTATTTGCTGCCCAAATGATTGAAGGCCGAGGTCAGGGCGATGATCTCGGCATGGGCGGTGCTGTCTTTGAGCCGTTCGGTCTGGTTGTGGCCGCGGGCAATGATGTGGTCGTTCATGACGATGACCGCGCCGATGGGGACTTCGTCTTCTTCGAAGGCTTCCATTGCTTCCTTGAGAGCTTGCTGCATGAAGTGTTCGTCAGTCATGACAGCGACAAATGTAGGCTAAATTGCAGCTTCGCCAAACTGGGGTCTACGATCACCTGGTCATGTTCAAAATCCAGATTGATGCGCCATTTTCGCAAGGTGGAGGCACCAATGATGATTTCTTCATTTATGTCCGGGACGATCAGGAATTCATCTGAAAGTAATATATCGTTGATATAGAAATCAAGCAGAATGGCTTCTTTAATTTCAATGTAATCGTCAGGATTGTCCTTATAAAATTTCCGAACTCGCCCTAGTCGGATCGGCGTTTCCAATTCCTTAAGATAATTTGGATGAATACAAGATAAATTAATGCTGCTATCAAATAGCGTATTCAAATTTTTCTTTCCCTTCGAGCCAAGATATAGCAGGGAAGTTTAATAAGTGACATAAGATTGGCTTTCAACAAATGTAGACTTTAAAGACCGCAAAAGTTTAGAAAGATTTGCACACTCAGTAAGCGCAATCATTCACCTGTTCCGAGGAAAATTCTGCGACGAATCGTTCGGGCACGAATCCGGCATACCGTTGCTGCACCTGCTGCAACACCTCTTCGATCTCTTCCACTGTCTTCATCTGCACCAGCTGATTGCGGAACTCTTTGACGTAGGGAAACCCTTTGAGATAATTGGTATAATGGCGCCGCATTTCCAGGATGCCGACCACGGGGCCCTTCCATTCGACGGAGCGTACGAGATGGTCCCGGATGGCGCCGGTCCGTTGTTCGATAGTAGGCGGCGGCAGATGTTCGCCGGTGCGGAGATAATGCTTTATTTCATTGAAGATCCAGGGATACCCGATCGCTGCGCGGCCGATCATGATGCCGTCGACCCCATAGCGGTCGCGATACAGACGTGCCTTTTCGGGAGAGTCGATGTCGCCGTTGCCGAAGATCGGAATATGAATGCGTGGATTTTCCTTTATCCGTGCGATGAGCGTCCAGTCCGCCTCACCTTTATATAGCTGGGCCCTGGTGCGGCCATGGATCGTCAGGGCCGCGATTCCCACATCCTGCAATCTTTCGGCTACTTCTTCGATATTTTTCGACTGGTCGTCCCAGCCCAGGCGTGTCTTCACCGTCACCGGTAAGGTCGTGCCCCTCACTACTGCGGAGGTCAGCCGCGTCATGGCGTCGATATCTTTCAGGACGGCGGCGCCGGCGCCTTTGCAAACGACTTTCTTTACCGGGCAGCCGAAATTGATATCGACCAGGTCCGGCTGGACGGTGTCCACGATCCGGGCGCTCATGGCCATCGCTTCTTCATCCCCGCCGAAGATCTGGATGCCGAAAGGGCGTTCGTATTCGAAAAAATCAAGCTTCTGGCGGCTTTTGATGGCGTCCCGGATCAATCCCTCGCTGGAGATGAACTCGCTGTACATGAGATCCGCTCCATTTTGCTTGCAGACATAACGGAAAGGAGGGTCGCTCACATCTTCCATGGGTGCGAGGAGTAGCGGAAATGCAGGAATTTGTATCTTGCCGATGTTTATCACGATAAAGTCACAAATTTACGCATTGGCCGTGGATTTCCCTAGCGCGGGCCGGTGCAAAGAGCCACATATGTCTAACAACCTCAAAATTCCCTCTCCCTGGTCGCAACTGGCCCTTTTCATGCTGACCCTCGGGGGGGCACTGATCTTTTATACTGTCGCCGGCGGGCTTATTATGCAGGCAACCGGCATTACGGGCGAGGTCCGGACCGGTACGGCCTGGGACGATCCCCGGGCAGTTGGCATTTTAAAGTGGCTGCAGGGGCTGTCATCGGTCATCGTCTTCGGTATTCCGGCGTTTTGCTATGCGCTGCTGACCTTCAGGGACAGACCCTTGTACCAGTTGGGGCTGCGCCCGGCCAGGCCCGACAGTTTTTATCTCCTGGCTATTCTCCTGCTACTGATCGGGCTTCCGCTGGAAGGATGGCTCGGCGACCTGAATAAAATGGCCCACCTGCCAGGATGGATGACCCAGCTGGAAAGAGACAATGACCGCCAGGTGACGGCCTTTCTGAAAGTCAATACGCCTTTCGACATCGTCTACAACATCGTGATCATGGCAGCCTTGCCGGCTTTCTTCGAAGAGCTATGCTTTCGCGGCGTTTTGCAGCGCATCCTTATTCAGATCTTCCGGAATCCGTGGGTCGGGATAGTCGTCACCGGGATCTTTTTTTCCGCCTTCCACATGCAATTCGAAGGTTTTTTGCCGCGCACCTTCCTCGGTATCCTGCTGGGGGCCGCCTGCTGGTACAGCGGCAGCCTCTGGACGGCCATCCTGGCTCACTTTTTTTACAATGGTATAACGGTGATCATAGCGATGTACTATCCGGAAATGGTGGCCAAAAACCCTTCCGTACCGTTATATACCGTCTTGATAAGTTTGGTAATAGTCGTAGGTTTGTTATATCGGATGTACAAGCAATCTGCCGTCACCTATGCGCAGGTATACTCCGACAGGAAAACAGGCGAATTTGATGACTTCCTAACCGGCAAGCTCTAACTTTACGATATGGCTTTGAACCTTTCAATACTAAAGACCCGCTCACTAACGGCTGCCGTATTTGTGATCGTCATGCTGACGGGATTGCTGTGGAATCCCTGGAGCTTTTTCGTCCTTTTCTCCATTATTCATTTCGGCTGCTGGTCGGAATACCAGGAGATGCTGGTCCTGATCAATAAGGACTACAAGACCATTTCCCCTTTTCATCGCTATAGCGTTCCGCTGGCCGGATGGTGCCTGATGATGTATTTCGATCAGGGGAACCTGGCCATTGCCGGGCTGTCGCTGCATGTCATCGGCTGGTGGGGCTGCCTGAGCTTCCTGGTCCTGAGTGTGATAGGCGAGATCCTTCAGTACAAGAGCCTGAACATGGCCAATATCGGCCGCTCGGCGTTGGGCCTCCTCTATATTTCAGTCAGCCTGACTATGTTGATGTGGCTGCGGACGAAATTTTATAAGAGCCCTATTCCTTTCGCCGACCGGATACCCGTCCTGATGATCATCGGGTCGATCTGGATCAACGATACGATGGCTTATATCGTCGGATCGATCATTGGCAGGACACCATTGTCGGCCATCTCCCCCAAAAAGACATGGGAGGGCACCATTGGCGGGATCATCCTGGCCGTCGGTGTCATGGGGTTGATCGGCTACTGGCTGAACAACGAACCGGCATGGGCGTTATTTGCGCCCGGCCACTGGATGGCAGTAGCCGCCATTGCGTCGGTCACCGGTACTTTTGGCGATTTGCTGGAGAGCAAACTGAAGCGAATGGCCGGGCTTAAAGACAGCGGGCATATCATGCCAGGGCACGGCGGGTTCCTGGACAGGTTCGATTCATTACTGGTGGCGACTCCTTTCGCGTTTGCCTACCTGCTATGGGTCATCTACGGATCATANNGCGCTGGCCTTTGCGTTCATCAATCTGTGCTCTTTTTACTTTATCAGCGCGCATGAGTTCTGGCTCAGCGGCCTTATCTTCCTGGTCACCCTTGCGGTGCTGCTGTTCCTGGTGTCCTTTTTCCGTGTACCTGCCCGGCGGTTATCGACCGGCGATGATCTTGTCATTTGTCCTGCCGATGGAAAAGTGGTGGTGATCGAAGAAATTACCGACGAGGAATATTTCAAGGATAAAAGACTGCAGATCTCCATTTTTATGAGTCCGGCCAATGTTCACCAGAACCGCAACCCTATCGGCGGGGAAGTGGTGTACAGTAAGTATCACAAAGGGAAATATCTCGTTGCCTGGCACCCGAAGTCGTCTACGGAAAACGAACGGCATAGCGTAGTCATCCGCAATGGTCACGGCGAGGTTTTGGTCAAGCAGATTGCTGGCGCCATGGCCCGGCGCATCGTCAATTATCTCTCTGTCGGGCAAAAAGTACAGCAAAGCGCAGAAATGGGCTTTATAAAGTTCGGTTCGCGTGTCGACGTGCTGCTGCCGGTAGGCACTGCCGTGGAAGTGCAGCTTAACCAGGTTGTGCAGGGTGGTGTCACCGTGCTCGCGAAATTAAAATAAGGGCGTCCGCGTCCGCAGCCCCGCCCCCTTGCCGCTCCCGACCTCAACTCAATTCGCAGTATTACTGATCGGCCTTACCTCCACACTCCCGTCCATTTCATAAATAGGGCACTTCTTTGCTATCTCCGCCGCCTCTTCCAGGCTCCCTGCCCTGATCACGAAGATCGAACTCACCACCTCCTTATCACCATACGTCCCTTCCCGGATCGTTTTCGCATTTCCCGAGATCGTCTTTCCCTCCGTACCCGGTCGGTAGCCCATCACCAGTTTCCCGCTTTTCGCCAGATCCCCGATAAAGGCCCCCCAATGCTCCCCGATCGTCTTCATTTCATCCTGAGAAGGCGGGGGGGCGTCGGCCTTATACCGGATGATGAGCAGGAATTGTTTTGTACTATCCCTCGGAGCACCCGCGCGTCCATGCGCAAAAAGGCTTGTGCCGGTGCAGGTCAGCGCCGCCAGTAACAGCATCTTTTTCATATTGTGTTGATTGATTTAAACGGATTTCCGCGAGCGCAGGATAGCGCCCAGGATCAAAGAAACCACGGTGCCCACCACTATCTGACCAACAAGCGCCTGCATCACCTGCATCCCCGTCGAAAACTCCCTGCGTACACCCTCCAGCCGTTGCGTAATCTCCTGCGGCGTCTTCCCCGCTGCGGCCAGGACGCGACCCGTATCCTGTACCATAAAGTCCGCATACCCCGGATTGATCACCACGCAGTAGAGCCAGCTGAAACAGGCCACCAGCACCCCCGTCATACAAGCGATCAGCACCCCCGTCCTTACCGCCTGCCCATAGGTCAGTATGCCGCCCGTCCGCAGACGCGCCTGCTTCATGCCAAGGTAAATTCCAACTGCCAGGATCACGATACTGAATAGCCCCGAATAAGATCGAATATCGGTCGCCGCGATGCTTCCATGAAAAAAGGCCTTATTTAACCAACCGACAACAGTAAAACAAACCAGCCCCCAAAGGCCGCTAATGATGCCGGTCCAAAGACCATACTTGACAAAAGATTTCATAAGTACGAATATCCCAAACGAGCCGGCAAAAACCAAAAACCAGGGGGTGGAAAAAGGATGGAGATTCAGGAAATCGGAAACCTTTGCACCATTTCAGCGTATTTCGACCGGGCTTCCTTCCGGTTACTGACAGAAAGTTTGCTGTAGATATTGTTTACGTGCGTCTTTACCGTGCTGACTTCCACGAACAATG
>PMUF01000490.1 GCA_003167015.1 Chitinophagaceae bacterium
TCCGTCGCGGCTTACCAGGTAAATATGACGCCAGCCGTCCTTTTCTGTTACCCACAGGAATTCCGCACCACCCTTCAGCCAGTCCCAGCCGGCAATCACCCCATCCTGCCAAAAACCCTTGCATTCGATATAGGCGCTGTCCGTTTCATCATACAACAGCCCGGTCCTGCCCGTGGCGATATCGCTCAGCAATAGCTTGCTCTCATTCTGTTTGCGGTTCAGCTGCTGCAGGATCAGCTCGTTCGAATTGGCCGCCCATTCCATCCGGGGAAGATAAGTCTCCCGTGGATCCCCGGGTACGTCCATCCAACGGTTGGCGCCCGTCGCCACATCGATCACCCCGATCTTGTAAGGCGAAGGCGATTCCCCCGCCACCGGGTACTCCACCGGCACCACAAAGGGATAAGTCGAATCCGTCGTATTCAGCATCAGATAATCCTTTACCTGGTTGGCGTCGATCTGCCAATAGGCGATATGCTGCCCGTCCGGGCTCCACCTGAAACCGTCCCGGCATTCCAGCTCCTCTTCATATGCCCAGTCGAAGGTCCCGTTGATCAGTTTACGGGTACCGTTCGTCGAAGTCAGACAGCGGGCATCTCCCCCTGATAAATCTTCGATATAAATATTGTGTTCGCTGACATAAGCTACCTTAGTGGCGTCAGGTGAAAATTTAGCGAATTGCAACGACGCCACCGCCCTGCCCCTACCTACCTGGCTGAGTTGCCGGCTCGACAGATCCAGCACCCAGTAATCACCCCGCGTATCATACCTCCATACCCGCCGGGCATTCGTATAGATCAACACCTTCTGCCCGTCATCCGAAAAGGCAAAACTCCGGACCGACAGCGGCGCCGTACTTCCGGCCGGCCTCAGCAGCTCCTTGTCGACAATGACGGTTTCCTTGTCACTGGGTATGTCGACCCGGACAATACCGCCGGATTTAACCTCGTAATAAGCATTCCCGTCCTTCGCCCATTTCAGCAGCGTCGAACCCGGCTGGGCTTCGAGACGACTACCGCTAACAATGAAAAATACCAGGACCAGCCGGAACAACACAATCGGACGGAACAAAGCCATAGTCAATATTTTTTAGTGGCGGAAAGTACGAAAAAGCCCGGCATCACTGCCGGGCTCCTTTAACAATTTTATGTTCTGCAACATTAGCGCCTGCCCCAATGGCCGGCATACCACCTGTCGCCCCTCGGTCCATGTCCCCAGTGACCACCATACCAGATCCATCCTGGATTCGGAGGCAGGGCCCAATGACCGCCGACAGCTACGTAGGAGCCGCCACGCCAAACCCAGTCTTCGTCGACCCATACGTGACGAGGGCTCGGAGCGACGGGCCTAGGTACAGGATGCCAGGCCGGGCGAACGGTTACATACACTTGGGCGCTAACCTTGTTGATAGCTCCTGCACCCATGATCAACATAACGAGAAATGCCAGTTTTACCATTTTAGATTTCATAAATTGGTTTTTTAAGTTAAAACATTGGATTGCGCTGACGTAATAAAGTTAAAAGCCTTTGACACTTTTTAACGATTATTTTGGTGCGTAAAGTATTTAATCTCATCCAAATATAAAAGCCCTGCCAAACGGCAGGGCTCTATTTTAATCTTATTTTAATCCTGAATCGCGACAAAAAATTACGCGTTCACCTTCTTCCCCTTCACTTTGGCGATCACTTCCTCGGCGATATTGTTCGGCGCCGGAGCATAGTGAGAAAATTCCATCGTGGAGGTCGCACGGCCGGAACTCATCGACCGCAGTTCGGTCACATACCCAAACATTTCCTTCAACGGCACCTTCGCCTTGATGACCTGCAGGTTATTCCGGCTGTCCATCCCTTCCAGGATACCGCGACGGCGGTTAAGGTCACCCGTTACATCACCCATATATTGGTCAGGCGTCAGCACCTCTACTTTCATGATAGGCTCCAGCAGGATCGGCTTGGCTTTACGGCCGGCTTCCCGGTACCCGCTTTTGGCGCATAATTCGAAGCTCATCGCATCGGAATCCACATCGTGGTAGCTGCCGTCGAATACCCGCACCTTCATATTGGTCATGGGATAACCGGCCAGTACGCCTGTAGTCATGCAGGATTCAAAACCCTTCGAAATCGCTGGGATAAACTCCTTGGGGATTGAACCGCCGAAGATATCGTTCACGAACTGAAAATGTTTGCCTTCGTTCTCCTTCAGCCATTCTTCATCAGCAGGCCCGAGCTCAAACTGGATGTCGGCAAACTTACCACGACCACCGGTCTGCTTCTTCAGCACCTCACGGTGTAGTATGGAAGCATTGAATGCTTCCTTGTAAGCCACCTGGGGAGCGCCCTGGTTGACTTCCACTTTGAATTCGCGGCGCATCCGGTCGATGATGATTTCCAGGTGCAGNNCGCAGGGTGGGATCTTCTTCCACCAGCTTGGAAATGGCCAGGCCCATTTTATCGACGTCTACCTGCGTCTTAGGCTCGACCGCGATGGCGATCACCGGCTCGGGAATGAACATATTTTCCAGCGTGATCGGATGATCTTCGTCACACAGCGTATCTCCTGTCTTAATTTCCTTAAAGCCTACTGCTGCCCCGATATCTCCCGCCTCAATAAAGTCGATCGGGTTCTGCTTGTTCGCGAACATTTTCATGATCCGGCTGATCCGCTCTTTCTTCCCGCTGCGGACGTTCAATACATAGCTGCCCGCGTCGAGGTGACCGCTATAGCAGCGAAAGAACGCCAGACGACCTACGAAGGGGTCTGTCATGATCTTAAAGGCCAGCGCTGCAAAGGGTTCCTTATTATTCGCCTTGCGATAGATCGTTTCACCGGTATTGGGATCGATCCCGGCCGTATCCTCGATGTCAAGCGGCGAAGGCAGGTAACGGCATACCGCATCCAGGGCCGTCTGCACACCCTTGTTCTTGAAGGAAGAACCACACATCATCGGCACAATGCTCAGGTCCACCGTAGCCTTACGGATGGCTTCATGCATCTCGTCTTCAGTGATGCTGTTGGGATCCACGAAGAATTTTTCCAGCAGGGTGTCGTCATATTCGGCGACCGCTTCTACCAGCTTGGCTCTCCATTCCAGTGACTCTTCAATCATATCATCGGGGACAGGGATCTCGTCGAAAGTCATCCCTTCCGTCTCCATATGCCAGATAATACCCTTCATCTTGATCAGGTCAACTACCCCTTTAAAATCGTCTTCTGCACCGATCGGCAACTGAAGGGGAACGGCTTTCGCACCCAGCATGTCCTTCACCTGCTGAACCACCATCAGGAAGTCAGCACCGGAACGGTCCATCTTGTTGACGAAGCCGATCCTCGGAACCTTATAACGATTCGCCTGACGCCAGACGGTCTCGGACTGNNTCCACGTGACCCGGAGTATCGATAATGTTGAAATAGTATTTTTTGGTATTGGCATCTACCTTGCCCTTGTCCGTAGGAAAGTTCCACTGGCAGCTCACCGCAGCAGAAGTAATCGTAATACCCCTCTCCTTTTCCTGCTCCATCCAGTCCGTGGTGGCCGCGCCATCATGAACCTCACCTATTTTGTGAATCATCCCCGTATAGCGCAAAATCCGCTCCGTAGTAGTGGTTTTACCGGCATC
>PMUF01000318.1 GCA_003167015.1 Chitinophagaceae bacterium
GAAGACTTACCCGGTCATCTGTTGTAACCATGCCGAGGCAAATGATCGGCACAAAATCCGGTTCTGTCCACAAGGGCCGTTTCCGTTTGGCGTAAAAATGGGGATTGCCTGTTTCGTCGATGAAGATGTACTGGTCCATTGCAATAGCTCTTTAAGGAATCATTCCAGAGCTTGGGAGGATGCAAGGATAATCGGCAGGGCCTATCAAAGATATCAAAAAGAATAAACGAAATAAAATTGGAAATTTGATGGCTCCGGTTTCTCTCAGGGCTTTTTTGTTTTGGGTGTAACAAATGACAAGGCTGGTTCGTAGTATGGTTAAACAATACATAATGAGACAATTAGTAACCATTCTGGCTGCAGGCGTGCTTGTTTTTATAACGCTTGCCACCCATGCTCAAACAGGTCCTGTCGGTCATTTTCATAAAGTCATGATCAGCCCGTATATCCAGGTGACTTTTGTCCAGGGGGATACGGAAAGCGTTACCATAAACAGCATTGTTGCAGACAGCAGCAAATTGCATGTGGAAGTGCATGGCGGCACATTGCAATTGTATCTGGATGGGGCCAAAAATTTCCCACATCACCGGCAGGATTATGGGAGTGATGGTAACCAACAAAACCTCTATCCTAACCATGCAGTGATTGCCACGGTTGTGTACAGGAAACTGGATGCGATATCTCTACGCGGGACGGAAACTTATCTTTGCCAGAGTCCGTTGTCGGCTGCTACATTTACGCTGCGGGTGTACGGCGAATCACGCGTTATTTTTACGGAAGTGCATATCTCCAAGATGTACACCACAATCTATGGTGAAAGTTCACTGGATATCAAATCGGGTGAGGTGAATAAACAGAAATACACCTGCTATGGGGAAGGGAAGATCAACACTACAACTATCGCCGGGAAGACGGCTAGGGTCACCGCTTTCGGCGAGGCTGAATTCAGGGTGAATGTTTCTGACCGAATTAAGATCACAGCTTTTGGCGAAGCCAAGCTGCGTTATATGGGGAATCCCGATATCGTGAAGGGGATTCATGTCGGTGAATTGGACCTGGCAAAACTTAACTGATCCGATTTTGCGAGTTTTTTTGGGATGGACCCGGCCGGAATATTTTTTGCCGCCGGAACATATTGATCCCACTGCGGTGCAGGATGTTTATTCATGTCCACGGGATAGTTCTTCCTCAGTCGTTTGTACATATAAAAGCTATTCATGAACAGGGAAAGACACATGGCCCCAGGCCGCAAGGTCAACAGACCTCTCAGGATGCGCCTGATCGAATAGGTTACTGAAAACGCTTTTTTCCATAAATTCCTATGCGACTGCAGCAGTTCCTCCGGCGTCATTTTTTTGGGCCTGAAGGCGACGTTGTATCCATTATAGAACTGCCACCCCTTTTGCAGCATCCGGCCTTCCTTTAACAGCTCATGATAAATGGGTGTTCCCCTAAAAGGCGTCATGACGCTGAGGAACGGCACATCGATGCCTATTTCCATAATCCTGTCCGCCATTTCCTCGATACTTTCCGGGGTGTCATGATCGAACCCGGCGATAAATCCCGCCATTACGGCAATACCTCTTTTATGGATGGCCGCGACCGCGGTTTTGTAGTGGCCGATCTTATTCTGCTTTTTATGCGCGTCGGCCAGGCTTTCTTTGTCGAAGGACTCAATGCCCAGGAATACGCCGATACAACCCGAGTCCCTCATCATATCCAGCAGCTTGTCATCTTTGGCAATATCCAGGCTCGCCTGGGTGAGCCACCATTTTTTCAAAGGCTTCAGCTCTGTCAGCAGCGCATGGATATAATTCCGGTTGATGGTGAGATTATCATCCCAAAACCAGACCACCTTTCGTTGCCACCAGTGAGGAAAGGCGTCATAGGACGCGTCCCTGATGACATCTTGAACCGGTCTTAGCCGGAAGCCGGGATTCAGCGTCGGCACGGTACAGAACGAACAGGTAAAAGGACATCCCCTTGTCGCCTGTATTACTTTTCGGATAAAGAATTTATTGGACAAGAGGTCATAGCGGGGTGTCGGCAGAGCTTTCATATCGCTTGGCAGGCCGGTATAGACTTTTTTTAGTTGGCCGAGATTGTGATCGTTCAGGAGGTCAAGCCAGGCCGTTTCGGCCTCTCCTGTCACGATGGCGTCGAAATGAGCGAGGGACTCATCAATGTTGAATGTTACGTGCGGGCCACCTGCTACAACCGTCTTGCCTCTTTTCTTAAACTCTTTGGCCAGGTCGAAGGCGGCCGGGGCAAAACCGCTGAAAAATGACAATGCGATCAGGTCTGCCTGCGAGTCGAGGTCTATGCGGTCTACCTGCTGGTGAAATACCCGGACGGTATGTTGCGGGGGCGTCAGGGCGGCGAGATGAATGCCTGTAATCGGGGGAACGAAGTCTTTTTCATGTCCGAACTCATATCTCTTCAGGTAGGCAATGATGATATCGATAGTCATGGTTTTCGATAATTTAAAAAGTGCTTTGAATTTCAAAGTATCTGCTTCAAAAAAAGGGGTTGTTGAAACCCTTTCTGGGCGTGGGCTTGCCCCAGGTTGCCGTTAACTTAAAAGTACTTTGAATTACAAAGTAAATGAAATCTTTTTACTCCCGCAAATTTTTGAAAAGAAATTTTTTGGCGGGGTTTGTTAGGAGGTGCAACAAGTAAAAGGCCCCGCCATAATGCGGGGCCTGTAAAATATCCGAGCGTTAAAGGATTAGATTTTTGTCGATTTGATGTATGTTTCCCAATCTCCGCCAGTCGATCTCAGCGTGACTTTGCTGTCCCCGTTTTCGAGGGTCAGAAAATAGCTGGTGTTACCATCGGCGTCGCATTCGAAAAGATCGGAGATCCAGTAGTCTGCGTAGTTACGCCGAAGATTCATCAGCAACTGAAGAGGAAGCTGTGTGGAGACGATGTTGTGAGTAACGGCCAGCAATTTTCCGTCGCCGGAATAGAAGGCGAAGAGGACCATGCCATTCATCTTAAAGGTCAGCTTAGTGTAATCCACGGTGACATTGGTCGCCAGGAGTTCGGCTTTGCGGAAATCCTTGTGGAAAGAGGCATTGATGTTGTCGAGGTCGCCTGCGGGAGTGGCGAAACTGCTGCTGATGCCTACCGTGAGGACCAGGGCTGCAGTGAGAGCGAATTGATAAAATGAGCGTTTCATATTTTTTTAGTTTTATTGTTCGTGATGCATGGGAGAATGCCAGCGCGATGCCACAAAATCTCACTGTTGAGGGTCAACGAGTTAGATTTCTTTAACAAATAAAACTGTCCGGTTTTGAATGATCTACTGTCCGGTTTTGGATGGTATGCCTAATCCTTCCTGCAAACTATCCTTCAACTGCATCATATATTCTTTTACGGAGGTAGCTGTTCCCGACTGAGGGTCACTGACGGCGCAATTGCTTTTAACATAATTTTTGACGTCTGCCATTTGCCAGATGGCGCCGCCGCTCATGCCGGGGTCGGTTGTTTTGAACCTGGCCATTTCTGCCTTGATCTCGGCGGGGCTCTTGCTGTTATGATTGGTCTCGCAGGTGCTGAAGGACCCGCGGCAGAGGAATATCGGGTATAACGGGATATCGGGGCCCAGACTGTCTACCCATGTACCGGGCGTATTGCGGGCGCCGCCATCATAACACTGGAGGTATATTGCATCTATCAGTCCTTTTTCCGATCCTTTGATCAGCGTCTTCCAATATGGTATATGAGTGAAGGGGCATAGGGACATATGCAAATCCAGGCGATGGAGCATTGCTCCCAAGCGAAGGATAGAAACGCTATCGTACACGGATTCGTCGTCGATGGAGACGGCATCGACCCCCAGATCGGTTTTGAACAGGGCTGCTATTTTATAGAGGGTACTGTTATTACCGGTGCCGGTGACGATACCTGGTATCTGCCGGGTGGAATCCGACCAATCCCGGATAAAGTCATAGGTATTGGGAGGCTGGTTGTACCATCTGCCTTCCAGCAGGATCTCGATGCGGGTGACGGACCCGGGCTTTTGCCTGAGTGAAGCGATCCGGCGAAGCCATTCTTTATCGCCGATGTATTTTCCATCGTGAATGATCGGGTTCCTGCTGTCACCGGAATAGACGTCACCATTTTCATGGATATAGAAACTGGAGAGCACTACGGTGTTAAAACCGGATAACCGGAGATCGTCATAAGTGGTATCGTCGCCGGGATAGAGACCGCGGCCATACATGGTCAGATTCGGGGACGTGGGTACCTGGGCATCGACGTGATGGAGGAAGACAAAGCTGAGGGCAACGGCGAGGATGGAATTGAGACTATGGTTCATATTTGAAAGATTTGTCGGGATGAGGAGGTACGGGGGGGACGGTCACGGGCTCGGCGGCAATCTTTTTCTTCAGGTAATCTATAGCGGCTTCCAGCTGGGCATCTTTTCCTTTGAAGGTTTCGAAGGGGAGATTGTCGACGACAATGTCGGGGTCGACGCCGTGACCTTCGATCAGCCATTTTCCTTCGGGTCCATAGACGCCGAGCTCGGCCGCGCTGGCGATGCCGTTATCCACGAGACGGTTGTCGGCCGACAGCCAGATCTCACCGCCCCAGGTTCGCATGCCGATCACTTTGCCGAGGCCGAGGCGGCGGAAGCCTTCGGTGATGGCCTCGCCATCGGAGGCGGTGACCTGATCACAGAGGATTACCATGTGGCCGCGGAAGGCAAAGGGCATATTCCAGAACGGGCCCCCGCTACGCGCCTGCCAGTACATCCAGGCCTTACGGAGCAGCTTCTCCAGCACCCAGCTGTCGATATTGCCGCCGAAGTTGTGACGCACATCGAGGATCAGGCCTTTGCGGTTAAATACAGGATAGAACTGTTTTACAAAATCATCCATATCCCCGCCGCCCATCGCCCGAAGGTTGACATAGCCGATATCATTACTACTCAGGCTGTCTGTCCTCTCGCGGCATGTCAGTTCCCATTCCGCATAGCGCAGATCGGCGTCCATGCCGGCAGAGCAGGGTCGAACGACCTCTTCAAAGGGCTTGCCGCTCTTATCCAGCAAACTTAATTTTACCGGGATGTCCACTTTGTTGGCCAGCATTATGGAGATGTCAGGCACCTGGTTCTATGGAATATTGTTTATCCCGGTGATCATATCTCCCTCCTGAATATGCCCCTCCGGCCGATGCAAAGGGCTGGTAAAATCGGGGTAGTCGGGATCGGTGCGATAGATATGCTGTATCAACAAACCGCGATCATCTTTTTTAAGGGCACCGCCGAGGAAGCCCACCGGAATCTGGTCGGGCGAAACACGTTTGTCGCCACCGCCCACGAAGGTGTGCAGGGCGGACAACTCGCCTACCATCTGCGACAGCAGGTCGTCCAGTTCGTAACGATCCGTCAGCCGGTCTACCAGGGGCTCATATCTTTTGCGTGTCGCGGCCCAATCCACCTTATGCAGATC
>PMUF01000023.1 GCA_003167015.1 Chitinophagaceae bacterium
GTTGATATTGGTCAGCGGATTCCGAACCTCATGTGCCAGCGTCCGCAGCAGGGTGGCCGTACCCCGCAGCTTCTCTATCTGGAAGGTAGCCCGCTCGATCCGTTTGAGGTTGGTGATATCGTGGATGATACCCTGGATATAATTCTCACCGGAGGAATAAGCCTGTCGGGAAATGGACAGGATGCAATTTCTCCTTTCTTTATTGCGGGTCAGCAGCTCCACTTCCAGGTCTTCCACTTCGCCGATCATCGTCAGCTTGTCCTTCAGCTGCTCGGCAGCGTCTTTCCGCGCAAAGAGATTATAAAGGCTAAGCCGGAGAATCTCTTCCTTGCCATACTTAAAGAGTTCGCAGGTGGCGCTGTTGACGTCTCTGAAGACAAGGTCTTCACCGGTCAGGAAAACACTGTCCTTTGACCGTTCGAACATACTCCGGAACTTGCGCTCGTTGATCCGCAGCGCCTTGATATACGAGCTCCTTTCGAGGGCATAGCGGATACAGCGCTCCAGTTTTTCGGTATTGATCTCGGATTTGACGAGATAGTCCACCGCCCCGATGGTCATGGCCTGGACATCCACCTCGCGGTTGCCGATACCGGTCAGCAGCACCAGGGGATCTTCACAACCCAGGGCTTTGGCTGCCTGCAATAATTCCAATCCCGTCCTTTCTCCCAGCAGATAGTCGACAAAATAAATGTCATAACCGGCCTGGGCTATCCGGCTCAACGCTTCATCATAATCATAACACCAATCGATCTGGAACGCTTTGTCAGGGATGTCCTTGATGCATGCCTCTATGATCAGAAAATCATCCTGGTCATCTTCAATGATCAAAATCCGTGTTAGCAAGTTCGGCGCCATACCACTAATGTATGAATTTGATGATTATTTCTCATTTTTCTCGCGGAGACCTGACGGCTCGGGTTCCTGCACTTCTTTTTTGGGAGCCTGCAGCGGCAGCGACACGATAAAGACAGCGCCTTCCCCCGGCTTGCCCAGCGCCGAAATAAAACCCCGGTGCATTTCGACGATCTTCTTACACAATGCAAGACCAATGCCCGTCCCCTCATATTCCACGTTGGAGTGCAGCCGCCGGAACATATCGAAGATCTGTTCTGCATATTTCTGATCGAACCCGATGCCATTATCCTCTATATAGATCCTGCCATACCGGGTCTCGGGTTCGCGGCCATTCATCCCGGTCGTCACCGGCCCTTCTTCATACCTGATCCGTACCCGGGGATTCTCGTTCTTTCTGGTATATTTCAGGGAATTACTGATCAGGTTGGAAAACAGCGGGCCCATCAGCACGGTGCTGGCGGCCAGAATGGGCAGCGGATCGACAATGATCTCCGCATTTTTTTCCAGGATGATGCCCTCCATCTCGGACAGCACTTCTTTGATCACGCCGTTGAGGTCGACTTCTTCGAAAGACTGTTTTTCTGCCGAGATCTTGGAAAACCGGAGGATATCGTTGATCAGGTCCTGCATCCGGCGGGACACATCCTGGATCCGGGACAGATAGAGTCGCGCCTCATTGCTCATCGTACCGTTCCCGCCGGCCAGCAACCGGTCACTGAACATCCGGATCTTCCGCAAGGGGGCCTGCAGGTCATGGCTGGCCATGAAGGCAAAGAGGTCCAGGTCCTTATTGGCCGTCTCGAGCCGGGCGATATTTTCCAGCAGCTGCCGGTTCAATTCCGTGACCTTTTGCTCCGAGGCGATCCTTTCGAAGATCTCCAGCTCGAGGTTCTTATTGATCGCCACCAGTTTTTGTTCCTGTGCGATCAGGCGCTGATTCTTCCGGTAGAGTTCCACGAAGACGCTCACCTTGGCCCGCAATAGCCTGGGGTTCACGGGTTTGTAGATATAATCTACCGCTCCCGCGCGATAACCTTTGAAAAGATTCTCTTCGCCATAATTATTGGCCGTGATAAAGATGATGGGAATATGTCGCAGTCTTTCCCGTTCGTAGATGAGGGAAGCCGTCTCGAACCCGTTCAGGTTCGGCATCTGGACATCCATCAGGATCAGTGCAAAGTCGAAGTCACCGAGCAGCAGCTTTAATACCTGCCGTCCCGAGGTAGCTTTGACAATCCGATAACCATCGGGCTCGAGTACAGACTCCATGGACAGGAGATTGTCTTCCCGATCATCGACTAACATGATCTTTGGTTGCATGCATTGGATTATTTATAGAACCACACGCGCATCAGGGACAACAGTTGGTCTATTTTAAGGGGTTTTGTAATATAATCGGAAGCGCCGGCCTCGATACATTTCTGGCGATCACCCTTCATGGCCTTGGCAGTCACTGCAATGATCGGCAGGGTATTGTTCTTATGCTCACGACGGATCTTTTGCGTGGTCTCGTAACCGTCCATTTCCGGCATCATGATATCCATCAGCACCATATCGACCTTTTGTTTATCGTCATTGATGATCTGGATAGCCTCCTTTCCGCTCTCCGCGGTGATCACATTTATATTATACCGTTCGAACACTGTCGTCAGGGCGAACAGGTTCCGCACGTCATCATCGACCACCAGTACGTTCTTCCCGGTGAGGATATCATCCTTCATCCGGATATTCTCGATCACCCTTCTTTTTTCAGGCGTCAGTTCGCGGTGATTGATGTGCAGGTGGAGAACGGTCTCTTCCAGCAAATGTTCGAGTGAGTTCACCCCTTTGAGCAGGATCGTATTGGAGCTGCGGTTCAGATGATTGAGCTCTTTCTTGTCGAAATCCTTGGCGGAGTAGACGATCACGGGTGTCAGCTTGTTCTTGCTTTCGCTGACCTCCCTGACGAGGTCGACACCGGAGATATCGGGCAGGGTGTAATCCAGGATGATACAGTCGAAATCCTTGATGTCATTTTCCTGCAAGGCTTTCCTGCCGGTCGTGGCAATCGTGACTTCCATATTGTCGCTCTCCAGCATCTTGATGATCTGCGAGGAGTCGACCTCATTGTCTTCGACGACAAGTATCCTGCGGGTTTCTTTCCGGTGGAAGGAGACAATATCTTCGAAGAGCTCACCCAGCGCCTCATTCTCGAGGGGTTTGAGCAGGAAGCTGCGGGCGCCGCGTTTGAGGGCCAGGGACCTGTTCTCTTCACCCGAGATCAGATGGATAGGGATGTGCCGGTAATTCAAGTCATTGCGCAGCAGGTCCAGTACTTTCCAACCGCTGGTGTCCGGCAATTTAACGTCCAGCGTGATCGCGATGGGCGTGAAGCGGGTGACGAAGTCGAAGACTTCGATATAATTAGTGGCCACGACGGCTTTCAAATCATATTGATGCGCCTTTTCGATGATGATCTTGCCGAAGCGGAGGTCGTCTTCCACCACCAGCACGATCTTGTCGCCCTGCTGGATATTCGACCGGTCATCGCCGGCGTCATTGATCATTTCACTGACGATGTTCAGTTTGGGTGAATCGATCCCATCGCCGGTCACCCGGAGGGAATTCAGCAGGGTATCCAGTTCGCCGCTGCTGGCGCCGAGCTGCAGCTGCTGATAGGCGTTGAGGTTGTCCGATGCTTCCCTGGAGATCAGCCCGGTGCTCTCTACGGGCACGAACAGGGTGAAGGTGCTGCCCCTTTGAGGAACGCTCTCCAGCTCGATGGTGCCGCCCAGCAACTCGGCCAGACCGCGGCTGATGGACAGGCCCAGGCCGGTGCCGCCGTATTTACGGCTGGTAGAGCCTTCCGCCTGCTGGAACGCTTCAAAAATGATATTTTGCTTTTCCAGCGGGATGCCGATGCCGGTGTCACTGATGGCAAAACCGACGACCTGACGGGCTGTGTCCAGGCTGGGCGTCCCCGTCTTCCAGTTGCGGTTGGCTTCATAGATCTTCAGCTTTACTTCGCCCTTTTCCGTGAACTTAAAGGAATTCGACAGCAGGTTCTTGAGGATCTGGTTCAGTCGCTGCAGATCGGTCTCCATATTCTGCGGCAGGCGTGGGTCGGTCTCAATAGTGAATCGCAGGTGGCGCGCCTCGGAAATAGGCTTGAACGTCGTTTCCACGAAGGCTGCGATCTCGCTGAACCTGACCGGGGAAATATTCGCCGAGATGAAGCCCGATTCTATCTTCGATAGATCCAGGATGTCATTGATCAACTGGATGAGGTCATCACCGCAGGAGTGAATGGTCTTCGCGTAACGGATCTGCTTGTCTGTAAGGTTGCCTTCCGCATTCTCATAGAGTTGCTGGGCCAGGATGAGCAAGCTATTGAGCGGCGTCCGCAGCTCATGGGACATATTGGCCAGGAACTCGGACTTGTATTTGGATGTCAGCGTCAGCTGCTCGGCCTTTTCTTCCAGTGACCGGCGGGCTTCTTCCACTTCCTTATTCTTGGCTTCCACTTCATTCTTTTGTTTCACCAGCAGCAGGGCCTTATCCTGCAGCTCGTCATTGGTCCTGCGGAGCTCTTCCTGTTGGATTTTCAGCTCGCCGGCCAGTGACTGCGATTGCGTCAGCAGCTCTTCCGTCCGGCTGTTGGCCTCGATGGTGTTGAGCACGATACCGACGCTCTCGATCAACTGGCTGAGAAAGTCCAGGTGGGTTTCGCTGAAGATATCCAGCGAAGCCAGCTCGATAACGGCCTTCACCTTGTTTTCGAACAGCACCGGCAAAATGATCAGATTCGCGGGTTTAGACCTGCCGAGACCACTGCTGATCTTGATATAATTTCCCGGAACATTAGACAAAATGATTCTCTCCTTTTCGAAGGCTACCTGTCCTACCAGCCCTTCCCCGATGGAGAATTCAGTAGGAATGTTCTTATCGGATTTATAGCCATAGGCGGCAAAGAGGCGCAGCTTGTCTTCGCGGGTGTCTTCATCCTGTTTGAGGATATAGAAGGCCCCGTAGTGCGCGGTGACCACCTGGGCAAGCTCCGAAAGGATACGCTGGGTCACGGTATTCAGATCTTTCTGGCCCTGCAACATCTGGGTGAACTTCGCCAGGTTGGATTTCAGCCAGTCCTGTTCCTGGTTGCGAAGAGTGGTCTCCTTCAGGTTGGCGATCATCTGGTTGATCGTATCCTTCAGGGCTTCTACTTCTCCCTTCGCCTCTACGCGGATGGTACGGGTAAGGTCACCCTTGGTTACGGCGGAGGCGACTTCGGAGATGGAACGTACCTGGGTAGTGAGGTTTTGGGCCAGCTGGTTCACATTCTCAGTGAGATTCTTCCAGATACCGCTGGCGCCGGGAACGCTGGCCTGACCGCCGAGTCTTCCTTCGACACCCACTTCACGGGCGACGGTCGTCACCTGATCGGCGAAGAGCGCCAGCGTATCGATCATTTCATTAATAGTATCGGTCAGCTGGGCCACTTCCCCACGGGATACAATGGACAGCTTTTGCTTTAAATTACCGGTCGCTACTGCCGTCACCACCTTGGCGATACCACGCACCTGGTTGGTCAGGTTGGAGGCCATCATATTGACCGAGTCGGTCAGATCCTTCCAGGTACCGGCCACACCCCTCACTTCGGCCTGACCGCCCAGCTTACCTTCCGTACCTACTTCACGGGCTACACGCGTCACCTCAAAGGCAAAGGAGTTCAACTGCTCCACCATGACGTTGATCGTATTCTTCAGATCGAGGATCTCTCCCTTTACGTCGATGGCCACCGTCTTGGACAGGTCACCGCTGGCCACAGCCTTGGTCACTTCGGCGATATTACGTACCTGGGCCGTCAGGTTACCCGTCATGGAGTTGACGGAGTCCGTCAGGTCCTTCCACGTACCGGCAACACCCGGCACAAAGGCCTGGCCGCCCAGCTTACCGTCGGTACCGACCTCACGCGCCACACGGGTCACCTCGGAGGCGAAGGCGCGCAGCTGGTCCACCATGGTATTCAGCGTCTCCTTCAGCTGCAGGATCTCACCACGCACGTCGACGGTGATCTTTTTTGACATGTCGCCGTTGGCCACGGCGATAGCTACTTCGGCGATATTACGCACCTGGCCGGTCAGGTTTCCGGCCATCGAGTTGACCGAGTCGGTCAAGTCCTTCCATGTTCCGGCGACACCAGGAACGTTCGCCTGGCCACCCAAGCGGCCTTCAGTTC
>PMUF01000370.1 GCA_003167015.1 Chitinophagaceae bacterium
GCCACCGCCGCCGCAGATCCGGCAATTGATATCCATTTCGGCGCTGGGTTCCGTAAAAGGGAAATAAGAAGGGCGGAAGCGGACCTTTACATCCTTCCCGAACATTTCCTGTACGAAGAAGTACAGTGTTTGTTTCAGGTCGGCGAAAGAGACGTTCTCGTCGATGTATAATCCTTCCGTCTGATGGAAAAAGCAGTGGGCCCTTGCGCTGATCGTTTCGTTGCGGTAAACGCGGCCGGGACAAATAATGCGGATAGGAGGCCGCTGGCTTTCCATGACGCGGGCCTGGACACTGCTGGTATGGGTCCGCAGCAGCCAGTCAGGGTTCTGATGAATGTAAAAGGTATCCTGCATATCCCGGGCCGGGTGATTTTCCGGAAGGTTAAGCGCCGTAAAATTATGCCAGTCGTCTTCGATCTCCGGTCCTTCAGCTACAGAAAAGCCCAGCCGGCCGAAGATGTGGACGATGCGGTCACGCACCAGCGTAATAGGATGATGAGTGCCCAGTGGTAGTGGATCGCCGGGCAGGCTGAGGTCTTTCGTAGGGGCGGTATCGGCGACGCCGCTGGTCAGTTGGCTTTTCCAGTCCTCGTACCGGGACTCCGCCAGCTGTTTGAAATCATTCAGTATCTGACCAAAATCCTTTTTCCGGTCGGCCGGTACGTTCTTCATTTCCGTGAAAAGATTCTTGACGATTCCCTTGGTGCCGAGAAAACGAATCCGGTAAGCCTCCAGCGCCTCCGCCCCGTCGGGAATGATGGCGGCAATCTCCTGCCTGTATTGCTCAATTTGTTGTAACAATTGCTCCATCCGGCAAAGATAAGAATTTTGCGCCTTGGGAGCCCCGCTGCCCAATTGCCGGCTCAAGAGCCGCCGGAAGCGGCTCGACCGACGTTCACAGACGTGTCATTTTTTGTGCTAAGTTTGCCCTTAAACGCCTTTTTTCATGTCGCCCAACCTGCATATTAGTGATTTCCTGGATCCCATTAACCTGGCCGAGCTCTCGCAAGACCAGGGATATCGGGATGGGCAGATCGGTAAACTGATCGATGCGTACGACGAGACCTTCCCCGATCTGTATGAGGCGGACCTCGTGATCGTAGGCTGTGAGGAAGAAAGAGGTATCGGCCGTGACCGGCGCGGCGCCGGCGCCCCCGACGCCATCCGCCAGGAGTTCTATCAATTGTTCTATTGGCATTCCGATGTCAAACTGGCCGATGCAGGCAATATCCGCGCCGGCGCCACCCTCACCGATACGTATGCGGCGCTCAAGACCGTCCTGCGCGAACTGACGGCTATCGGCAAGACTGTCGTCATACTGGGCGGCTCACACGATCTGACGCTTTCCCAATATTATACCTACGCCGACAAAAAACATATCGTCGAGGCCACCTGCGTAGATGCCCTGATCGATCTGGACATTCACTCCCTGCACCGGAGCGATAATTTCCTCATGGAGATGCTCACCGGCGAACCCAACTACATCAGTCATTATAACCATATCGGCTTTCAGAGCTATTATGTCCATCCTCATATGCTGGAGACGATGGACAAACTACGCTTTGATTGTTTTCGGCTGGGCAGCGTAAAAGACAAAATAGAAGAGATGGAGCCGGTGATCCGCAATTCCCATCTTTTCAGCTTCGATATTTCCGCTATCGCTCATGCATTCGCTCCCGCCAACCAGCTTTCACCCAATGGATTTAATGGCGAAGAAGCCTGCATCCTGATGCGTTATGCCGGGCTCAGCCACAATATCAATACGATCGGCATCTATGGCTATATGCCCGGCAGGGATACGGGTCAGCTGACGGCCCGTCAGATCAGCCACATGTTGTGGTACCTGATAGACGGGAAGAGCCGGGGCCGGCGTGAGGCCGCCCTCTCGGACCGGGAATTTTTCATCGAATACCGGACCGCCTTCGCGGAAGTGGAAACGACTTTCCTCCAGAGTAAGAAGACACAACGCTGGTGGATGCAATTACCGGATAATAAATACATCGCCTGTTCCTACCAGGACTACCTGCTGGCCAGCAGCAATGAAATTCCTGAAAGATGGCTGCGGGCGCAGGAGCGGGGATGAAGGAAATACCTCAATACAAGCTGGATGACAACCATCGCCCGGTCCATCGGGTGGAAGGAGACTTCGCTCCATTCGGGAACAATGTCACCGGGTCGGTATCCAAAATCGACAATTTCGAACTGTATTCCAGTGATGGGCTGCGGATGCACCCAATGGGTCCGATGCGGTGCGATTTTTACCGGATCGGGCTGGTGCTGCGGGGCAGTTGCGAACTGCAAATGGGATTGGAGCATTTCTCCCAGACTCCTGGCACCGTCAATTGTTCGTTCCCCAACCAATTGTTTTCCAAAAAAGCGATCAGCGAAGATATTTTCGGGTACTATGTACTGTTCAATCCCGGCTTCCTGGAAGAAGTCATTCCCGACGCCCGCATGGCGGAAGAGTTTCCTTTTTTCAGCTATTCCGGCAATCCCTTTTTCCGGCTGGAAGCTGCCGCCATCCGGCAGGTAGAAGATTTGCTGCACCGCATCGATGATGAACTGCACGGGCTTCGGACAGGCCGTGAAAAGGCAGTGCAATTATATCTCTACCTGGTCCTGCTCGAATTGAAAAGGGCCTATGTGGACCAAAATACTGATATACCTGAGAGCACTGCGCTGGCCATCAAATTCAGGAAGCTGATACATGAGCACTATCTATCTCTACAAAAGGTGGCTGACTACGCCGGTATGCTTTACGTGACGCCCAATCATCTGA
>PMUF01000199.1 GCA_003167015.1 Chitinophagaceae bacterium
CTGAAGGCGGGCCAGATCGTGAGCCTGCGGGAAGTGCGGGAAGAGAATTCGATCCTTCGCCGGAATGACAAGAAGCTGGCTGAATTCCGGGATGCAAAGGCTGCTACTTCGGCGCCGTTGCTGCTGGGTATCACCAAGGCNNTCTGCCGCTATCCAGGGCAAGAGCGACGATATGCTTGGCCTGAAGGAGAATGTTATCACGGGTCATCCGATCCCTGCCGGTACCGGGCTGCGTGACTTCGAGAACATGATCGTCGGCAGCAAGGAGGAATACGAACTTCTGCAGACGACCCGCGAAGCGATGCAATTCGATGAGGAAGAGTAGATTACCAGGTTGTTAAAAAAAATACAAGTAGGAGGTAAAAGCCTCCTACTTTTTTTATATAACGAATGTGAACGTTATTNNCTTAGCATTATTGCACTGGGTTTGATCGGGGTTTTATTCCTGAGCCAGTCGAAGCAGTTCGATCAATTGAAAAAGCATGTGGAAGGGGAGAAGTTATCTACGGGCACGGGGTTCAAGATCGCCTATTTCGACCTGGACTCCCTTCAGGCGCATTATGATTATTTCACGGATGTGCAGGACCTGGCCAAGAGCAAGGAGAATGCAATGAACCTGGAATTGAGCAGTATGGACCGGGGCAATCAGAAAAAGATTGAGGAATGGCGCCAGAAGGGTAACACAATGACCCAGGCGGAGGGCGAGCAGGCACAGCAGGAGTACCAGCAGATGCAGCAGCGGTTCAACGCGCGCAAGCAGGAACTGGAGCAGCAGCTATACAAGGAAGAAGAGGATATGCGGACGAATGTTCGCAGGAAGGTGGAAGACTATCTGAAGGACTACAATAAGCAAAAGCAATATTCCTACATCATTGCTTACGATGGCAATTCCTTTGTCTACAATAAGGATACGGTTTACAATATTACCAATGACCTGGTAGCGGGGCTTAATGCCGCGTATAAAAAAACCAAATAAACAGGCGAAAATCCGGGTAATAGAGGGGTGAGGAAGCCATTTTTCCGTTATTTTTAGACCTATGGCAGAAACCACCAAAACATCCCCCCATTTCAAACATTCTTTTGGGCTGCTTGACGGCACCATGATTGTTGCAGGGTCCATGATCGGATCCGGTATTTTTATCGTTAGCGCGGACATTACCCGAAATGTCGGTAGTGCCGGCTGGCTGATCTTTGTCTGGCTGATCACCGGATTCATGACGATCACGGCTGCGGTGAGCTATGGTGAGCTGAGCGGCATGTACCCGAAGGCGGGAGGGCAGTACATCTATCTGAAAGAGGCATATAATCCATTGACGGGATTCCTGTTTGGCTGGAGCTTTTTCGCGGTGATCCAGACGGGGACGATTGCGGCGGTTGGCGTCGCCTTTTCAAAGTTTGCCGGTTACTTTTTTCCGGCCCTGGAATTGAATGACCAGAATGTTCTGTTTACTATTGGCGGGTTCAAACTGCACAATGCACAACTGGTGTCGATCCTCCTGATCATGTTCTTAACTTTTGTGAATACGCGCGGTATCGAGTCGGGCAAATGGATCCAGCGGATCTTTACCATCACGAAATTAGTGTCTCTTTTCGGGTTGATCGTATTCGGGTTTTTTCTTGGCGCGAAGCATGACATATGGCAGCATAACTGGGCGGATGCATGGAAGATGCATAGCCTGGCGTTGGGTACGGGAAGTGGAGGGATACTAAGCAGCCCGGTGTTGGGGCTGGCAGCGGTAGGTGCTGTTGCGGCTGCCATGACGGGGTCCATTTTTTCGAGTGATGCATGGAACAATGTGACGTTTATCGCGGGAGAGATGAAAAACCCGAAAAGGAATATCGGGCTGAGTTTGTTTTTAGGTACGCTGATCGTGTCAGTGATTTATGTATCGGCTAACCTCATGTATCTGAGCGTTATGCCACTGGACCATATTGCCTTTGCCCCGCAGGACAGGGTAGCAGTTTCCGCGGCTGATGTGATCTTCGGGCATGCCGGTACTTATGTCATTGCCGTCATGATTATGATCTCCACCTTCGGCTGCAATAACGGGCTGATCCTGGCGGGGGCCCGGGTGTATTATGCGATGGCGGGCGACGGGTTGTTCTTCCGGCAGGCGGGCAGGCTGAATAAGAACGAGGTACCGGGATGGGCCCTGTGGGCGCAATGCCTGGTGGCTGCTATCCTGTGTCTCAGTGGTAAGTATGGAGATCTGCTGGATATGATCTCCTTTGTGGCGGTCTTTTTCTATGCGCTGACGGTCATCGGTATCTTTCGGCTGCGCCGGAGCCAGCCCGGACTGGAGCGCCCTTATAAGGCATTCGGCTATCCGGTTTTACCAGCGATCTATATCGTACTGGCGCTGGTATTCTGTGTGGCGCTTATCATTCAGAAGCCGACGTACGCCACGTGGGGGGCTGTAATTGTACTATTGGGAATTCCCTTGTATTACATAGCTTTGTCGAGCAAAAAAAATAAATAATGCCCAATTTTTCTCAGCTGTTCGCCGGTTTTGGAACCATCAAGGCAGGCGTAATAGGAGATCTTATGTTGGATACTTATCTCTGGGGACATGTGGAAAGAATCTCACCCGAGGCGCCTGTGCCTGTAGTTACATTGGACAACCGGGAATACCGGATCGGAGGCGCAGGAAATGTCGCGCTGAATCTGGCGGTGCTTGGCGCACAGGTTACCACCCTGTCGGTACTGGGCAGAGATGCCGATGGAGAGACGCTGGAGGGGTTATTGGAGAACAGAGGCATCAATGTTGCTTATCATGTCAAGAGCGATACGCGGATCACTACCAATAAGGCGCGTGTCATGGGCCGCAATCAGCAGATGATGCGGCTGGATTCGGAGACTGTCCGCGATCTCACGCGGGCGGAGGAAGACGAATTGCTGGAGCATGTTCGGCGATACCTGGAATCTGAGCAACCGCAGGTGATGATCTTCGAGGATTACAACAAAGGAGTGTTGACTGACAGGGTGATCCGGGAGACGCTGGCGCTATGCCGGCAATATGAGGTCATCACAGCGGTAGACCCAAAAAGAAAGAATTTCTTTTCCTATGAGGGGGTGACGATCTTCAAGCCTAACCTGAAGGAAGTGAGGGAGGGGCTGAACATATTGCTGGATGAAGTGAATTTGTCGGCGCTGGAAGGGGTGCATGGGATGCTGGCGGAAAAGATCCAGCACAAAATAAGCCTAATAACATTGTCAGAGAAAGGCGTCTTCTACCATGAAGGATCGTACGCCGCGATCATCTCCTCTCACGTGCGTAATATTGCCGATGTCAGTGGCGCGGGAGATACGGTGATTGCCGTTGCCTCTCTAATCTATGCGAAGACGCGTGATGCGGGGCTGATGGCCGAAGTGGCGAATATTGCCGGGGGGCTGGTTTGCGAGGAAGTGGGAACGGCGGCTATCAGTAAGGAGCGGTTGCTGGAAGAATGTAAGGTGCTGCTGAGATGAAAAAATATGCTATTATAGTTGCCGGGGGTGTAGGGGTGCGGATGGGGTCCGCATTGCCCAAGCAATTCCTGTCGTTGAACGAACGGCCGGTGTTGTGGTATACGCTGCATACTTTTCTGTCTGCGGATTCGGATATGGAGATCGTTTTGGTGGTCCCTGAAGCGCATTTGGAAACAGCGGGTGAGTTGATCAAGGGGCTTGCCGGTGTTGAGCGTATCCGGCTGGTGATTGGCGGGGATACGCGGTTTCATTCCGTGCGCAATGGATTGGAGAAAATAAAGGAAGGAATCGGGGGTGGATTGCCCATTGGCGGAGCGGAGGCGGGAAAGGAAGAACAGGCTGTTATTTTTGTACACGACGGGGTTCGGTGCCTGGTCAGCAAGGAACTGATACAGCGTTGTTATGAACAGGCGGTGCAGCTTGGGTCGGCGATTCCGGTGATTGATTGTCCGGACAGTGTCAGGCTGGTGGAGGATGTTGGCAGCAAGCCTATTGACCGCAGACGCCTTAAGCTGGTACAGACGCCGCAGACTTTCCGGAGCGATATTCTCTTACGGGCCTATATGCAGGATCACCAGGAAGCTTTTACGGATGAGGCTACGGTGATAGAAGAGGCGGGGCATCCGGTGTATCTTATCGAAGGGGAAAGGACGAATATCAAGATCACCACCCCGGAGGATCTTGTCATAGCCGGATATTGGTTGAAGGAGATTTATATAAACTGATCGGCCAGGGTAAACCGTTATGGCGGTAAAAGTAATATGGCTGATCGAAGCCCCCGAAATTTTTGTAGAAGTGAGCGATTCCCGGAATGTCGGAACCTTCGAAATCGAGAAGGAAGCCGCTGCCGGCCCATTCTCTTATTAGCTGATCCAGCAGGTAATGATTGGCATGGAGGGGACGACCGGCGGGGAGGGTAGTGGATTGCAGCAGCGTGAGCCGGCGCTTGTCCTGCAGGAGGATGGCTGTGGCCAGCGATTGCTGTTTATCACCGATAACGCCTCTGATCACCAGTTGGCCTTTCTGCTGCCAATGGAAGCATATGCCGGTGAAATGATGATAGTCTTCCTGGCGAACATGTGGAGTACGGTCTTCGTATGAAAGCCGATAATTTTCGAGAGCTGTGGAGAGGTCGGGGGCCTTCATATAGTTCAGGGGCAGCCGCTCGGTATGCCGCAGGTTGCGGACGAGATCTTGTTTATAGTTGGCAGCGAGCTGGTCGTAAGATGCATCGAGGGGGAGAATGAAATTTGCGTGTTCCTGCAGGCCGGGATGTGGATTGCCATAGTTGAGATATATTTCGGCGAAGCGGAAATGGCGGCGGACCTTTTCCAGGAAGGCGCCGACCAGGGCGGGGGGGATTGGTTCTGCGGAGAAAATCCCTGTCTGCTGGGTAAAAGAAGGCTGGTAGAGATAACGGATACCGGCCCTGGACCGCCAGGGCAGGGGCATCACGGCGAGGTAGTCTCCCAGCACCAAGGCATCCCATTGTCCGTCGGACATGGCATCCAGGTAAAAGGAGTGGCCATAGATGAGGCGGTTGAGGGCATTGTCTATACAGGCGTCCCATTGTGAGGTATCGATCTCCCGCCGGCGGAGATAACGGATGGAGGGGGAAGCGCCGGGCGGAGCGGCCGGGGCAGATGGGGGTTTGCCGGGGNNATATGCTGGTCTGGTTCCATTTTAGAAGGGGGTATAGCCGAAGAGTTGACGGAATGGGATGTTTTCAAAATCTATGCTGAAGGAGACTTTCTGGAAAAAACCGTTTTGGCCAGGGACAGATTTTAACTGATTGCTAAAATCGCTGCTGTAGGCGAGGGGGGCATAGATACGGAGGATGTCATGCAGCAAACTTAGTTCGAGGCCGCCGACGTACAGGAAGTGGCTGGTCGTCGGATTGGCCTGCCATGCTGCGGCATAGGTGCCTACGTCGAGGAAGAGCTTGAGCGGCAGCCATTGGGGAACTATTTTTGGGGGCAGGGTGGTGGTCAGGTTGATAGAAGCGACCCAGTTGTCCGACCGGCCCTGCAGGCCCTGGAAGAGATCGGTGCGCAATTTGAGAAAGCCGTCCCTGTCCATGATCTGTTGGCTGGCGAAGCCATTGTATTCATTGCGGCCGATAAAATAATTATCGTAAGTGTAGTCATCGCTGCCCCTGACAGCAGTAAGCTTGGGTTCAAATGACGTGAGATCCTGGCTGGAATTGATCCCGCCGAGGTAGCCAAACTTTGCACCGAATAACCGGACATCGAGGCCGCCGCTGGTTCCATAATTGAAGAAATAGTTGGTGTTAAGGTTGATGCGGTAGAAGGGGGCAGCCTGCTGCACCTGCAGGGTCACCCTATAAGGATAGAGGACACGGTTGTCGAGGATGGTATAGCTGAGCTGGTTGAGATAACGGAATTCATATTTCCCTGCCGTCGGATAATAGAGGGAATCGGTTGTCTTGAGTACATAGTTGCCGAGATTTTTTTCCCCGATGAGGTAGGTCTTCCATTCGAGCCAGCTATCCTGGGTGCTGCGGGGTGAAGACCTGGGGAAATAGAGGCGAACATAGGGAACGACCTTATAGAATCCGCCGAAGATCTGGTGGCTATTGCTGTCGGCGCCGCTGAGGGTCGAGAAGCGGGATGCGTTGACACCGGCCTCGATCATACGGAAGGCCGAGTGGGAGGGGGCGGCGGGCCAGGCGTGCGGGTGGCTGCCGGACGAACAGGGATACCAGGCGTAGTTGAAGTGAGCGATGCCATTGAACTGGTGGCTGCCGGTGGCATATAATGGCGCGAGCAGCATCTGCCAGTTTTGAGGAGGCAGGTTGAAGTTATGAATCATGACACCGATCATGAAGTGATCATAGTCGTTGTACCCGGCGGCGGGCAGGATATTGAGGTAATCGGTCCTGGTAGCGTTGCGAATATTGAACAGGAGAGTAGGTCGCAGGGGGCGATGCGGTGGAAAGGGAGGCAACGGGCCTGTCTGGTGCAGTTGTGCGAAGAAGGTATCGAGGTTGCGGTGGCTGGTGTTGGTGAGTACGGCTTCAAAATCTTCGGGATAAGGATGCCGGAATTGCCAGTCGAGGAAGTATTCGTGCATAC
>PMUF01000217.1 GCA_003167015.1 Chitinophagaceae bacterium
GACGTGCAGGAGGATGTCGGTGGCTACCACGTTAACCATGGCGAGCGAAAAACCGATCCCGTAAGGAACATAAATATAGTTGAGCAGCGCGTCATTCCGGCGTTCGACATTGCCCTGAATCTGCACGCGGTCCTTCCAGCCGGTATACCGGACCCCGGCCTCCCATACCCAAAATCGCTGGGACGGCTTGATTGCCTCATCAAAGATGTACGGGCTGCCGATAAAAGCAAACGAGTTGTTACTGCCGAACAGGTTCTCATTCGAGTACCCATAAGTCAAATCGGCCAGCTGATAGCCGGGCGATGGCGGTGACGCCCGTTGCGTGTAAGACCCGAAAAAAGCCAGTCCGGAAGGGCTGTTCTCCTTCGCCAGGCGAAGTACGTCGAACGAACTGCTGATAAAAAAGAACGACTTATGGGCGCCCGGCAGTTCTTTCAACCCCGCCTGGAACATTTCTCCGCCGACCAGATCGAATCCTCTTTTATAATGAATATCCAGCTGCGGAGTGTAAAAAAGAACATGATATTTGTCATATGAATATCCCTCGTCGTCGGAATAATTGGACAGGCCTGGCCCATTATTGTCAGTCATGTACTGTATATAGTTGAACCTTTCATTGACATGCTCATAGCTGGCATTGATCGCCGGCTCGATCTGCCATCCCCCAGCCGCCAGCCGGTATGCGAGGCGGTCGCGAACATAGACATGATAGGAGCTCCGGTCGCCGCCGACGCTGTCCGTGTAATTATACTGACTGCTCGTATCGGAAAACGACTCGGTAACCTGACCACCCTGGTAAACAGACTGGACATAACTCGCCTGCAGCTGATTGGTCAGGCCGCCCAGCCATTCTCCGCGCCACTTCAGCTCAGGAAGGAAAAAGTGTTGGCTCGCTGCATTCGTTACGCCGTATACAAAATCCTGTTGCTCCATCGAATCCGTTTTACTCCTGAATTTCTCCGGCACATACCCGACCGACAATTCCAGCTGCTCATGCCGGTCCGGCTGCCAGTCGGCATACCCATGTAATCTCCAACGCTGAAGGTTGTCCGGGGTCACGATCTGGTCCGCCGTGGATGTGGGCATGATATCGCGCAGCCAGCTCGCCGAGGCCTCGAACCGCCAGCTGCCGGGATTGATATTCGCGCCGAGATAATATTGATGATACCAGCGCGTATCTGTTGACAATCCCTTGATGCCGCCATTCACCAGCCCGGTCTGCACCGCTGCGGTCATTCCGGACTTAGCCTTACCCCGCCGGGTCTGTATCCATACGACTTGCTGCTGGCTGCCGCCGGTGTATCCCATCGCGGCCGCATTTTCCACCAGGACCACTTCCTCGATGTCGAAGACGCTGTAGGCATTGACATCTGCGACAGGACTGCCGTCAACAAAGTACTGCAAGGTTGCGGGCGGGGTATAGGCCCCGTATAGCCAGGCAGCAATGGCATCACTCAGATTGGCAAAGGGCATCTTTTCGAGATCGACCCCTTTAATGGTAATGGTTTGTGTCAAATCCCTGTTCAAGGGAAGATAGCCCAGATCCAGCCGGGAGGAATCGTATTGGGCTAAGGCAGGAACTGTGCAGCAGCAAGCCAGGACAAGGGCCAGGACCAGCGCTGTCGGCGATAAGGTGAGGGTTTTCATGCAAGCGGTTTAGCCAGATGAAGATAAGGCAATTTTGCCGACATGGACAATTATCCTACATTGTCCGTCCATCAATCCATCGTTACATGCCGCTGTCTCCCGGCCGCGAGCCGCTACGCCTGTCCCAACTGACCAGTATCGTGTCCAATGCCCTGGCCCAGGTTTTTGGCGAGCGTACTTTCTGGATCATCGCCGACGTGACCAGCCATACTTTCAAGCCGGATAAAAACTACCATCACTTCGAGCTGGTGGAAAAGGACCCTGCCTCCAACCAGTTACTGGCTAAGATCCAGGCGAAAGCATGGAGCCGCGGATCGCTCAGCATCGCCCGGTTCGAGCAGATGACGGGTCAGCGGTTCACCGACCATATCAATGTGCTGGTGAACGTCTCGGTCAACTATCATCCTGTCTATGGGCTACAGCTGACGCTGCATGATATAGATGTCAGCTTTACGCTGGGCGCGTTGGAACAACAGCGCCTGGCTACGCTGGACCGGCTTGTCGCTGAAAATCCGGACAGCATTACCCGGGTTGGGGATGTTTTCATCACGAAAAACAAAAATCTTCCGCTGCCCTCCGTCATTCAACATATTGCCGTCGTTTCCTCGCAAACATCGGCCGGCTGGCAGGATTTCCAGCATACCCTGCAGAACAATCCTTATGGCTACCGGTTTCAAACCGCGGAGTATTTTACGGCCGTGCAGGGCGACAGTAACGCCGAGGCTTTTGTAGACAGGCTTATCGACATTTTCGACAGTCGGGTCTCCTACGATGCCGTCGTTATCATTCGGGGCGGCGGCGCTCAAACGGACTTCCTCATCTTCGACAACTACCGCATCGCCAGGGCCATCGCCCGGTTTCCCATTCCGGTGATCACGGGCATCGGCCATCAGAAGAACCAGACCATCGCCGATCTCATGGCGCATACGGCGACCAAGACGCCGACCCGGGCGGCAGAGCTCATCATCGATCATAACCGGGCATTCGAGGAGCGGATCGGCTCGTTCCAGAAATCGATTATCATCAAATCCCAGCAGGCCTTCTCTGCCGGTCAGCAGGCATTGACCCGCATCAACCAGGTCATCGTCAATCAATCGAGGTCTACCTTGTCCAACAAGAGCAGACAGCTGGTGAATATTGCCTCCGCGGTATCAGCCAAGCCCAAGGTCATTGTCTATAACCGGCTGAACGATCTGCAGCAGGTCACCTCTAATCTCGGTACCTTTAGTACGATGTACTGTAAAAATCAGCGGGGGTATCTTGGCCATTTCATCAGCCTGATCAGGGTGCTGTCGCCGGAAAGCACGCTGATGCGCGGGTTTGCCATCATCAAATCGAACAATCGCATCACCAGTGATCCCGGCAAGCTGCTGGTTGGCCAAGACGTAGAGATCATCCTGCGCGACAAATCGATCATTTCCACCATTAAAAAGAAAACGGACTACGATGGAAACGAATTTAACCTATGAGGCTGCCTATAATGAATTAGCGGCTATCGCCA
>PMUF01000660.1 GCA_003167015.1 Chitinophagaceae bacterium
GTCGTCTTGCCGCTGCCCGATGGCCCCACGATGGCGACCGTCGAACCTGCCCCTACCGAAAAATCGATGTCCTCCAGCACGTTTAACGCCCGCCCTGCCGCCCGATATGTCTTACTGACATGGCTGACCTTCAGAATGTTTTCCATGGGAATAATTTACAACTATATCGACACAATTGTTGTTACTTTCCACATATGAAGACCGCCATCACCCTCCTGGCTGCCATGAGCCTTTTCGCCGCATCCCCGGACACCACCGGCATCCCGGCCACCCCCGCCCCCAAAACCATCCTCTTCTTCGGCAACAGCCTCACCGCAGGCTACGGCGTCGGCGCCGACCAGGCCTTCCCCGCTATCATCGGCCGCCGCATCGACTCCCTCCACTGGCCTTACCAGGTTATCAACGCAGGCCTCAGCGGCGAAACCTCCGCAGGTGGAAAAAGCCGCATCGGCTGGATACTCCGTCAGCCGGTCGATATCTTTGTGCTGGAACTGGGCGCCAATGACGGCCTCCGCGGCATCCCCGTCGCCGCAACGACAGCCAATCTGCAAGCCATCATCGACTCCGTCAAAAGAAAATACCCCGCCGCTAAGATCGTCGTGGCAGGAATGCAAGCTCTACCCACTATGGGCAGCACCTACACAACCGCCTTCCGCGGCATCTTCCCCCAACTGGCGGCAAAAAACAAGGCCGCCCTCATCCCCTTCCTCCTGCAGGGCGTCGGCGGCATCCCACAGCTCAACCAGGCAGACGGCATCCACCCCACCGAACAAGGTCATCGCATCGTAGCCAATAATGTCTGGCAAGTCCTCCGCCCCCTCCTTAAATAAAAAACACCGCCCGGTTACCCGGACGGTGCTGTCTGCTTGCTCGTCTTGCTGAACCAGGTCCCACTACAGGACCGGAACTATTTTTGCTTTGGCATCGCCGCCATGATATTCTGCATCATACTCTGCTGGTTGTAAGGTGTATATCCTGCCGGTATCTCGAACTCGGACGCCGGAAAATTCCGTCGCGCCGCCGTGATCAACACCATATCCATCGAAATAGACAGATCCTTCGACGACGTCACCCCCGTAGGCTGCATCGTCATTTTCACCGGATATCCGCCACAACCCGCATTATCCAGTGCTTCCAGCATTTTTGCCGAAATATTCTTATTCTGCAAGGTCGCCAGCTTTTTTATTTCCTCATACCCCGGCACAGCTGTACTCGTCCAGATATCTTCGACGATCGGAGTCTTCTGGCCCGTCGTAACTATCGTCAGCTTGGCATGCACACAGCTATAGCCCGCGACAGTCTCGGCACCGATCCTGGTGACGGTATACGTCATCTTGTCGTTGCGAAGGACGGCCGTATCGATGGTGTTCAGCAAATAGCTCTTGCTCTCCGGATATAGCACGACGGTGTATTTATTCTGGTTGGTATGTCCCAGCAATTGCATCCTCATACCCAGCATATCCATGTCCACATGCGTATACCCATTGGTGGAATAGGCCGATGACATGGTATCGACCAGGGAGGAGTCCTTACCATTCCTTTTGAAGTCATAGGCAACCCGGTATTGATACAGCATCCCGCTGCCGCCGGTAGCCGTCATGAAACTCTTCACGGCCGCGGAATCCGCCGCAGTCATCACCTTGGGCTTGGAAGATCCTGCCATCATCTGCGCCAGCGCCGCACTGTCCCGCGCCGTCCTGGCCGCACTCGAAGCGCTGTCGGGCTTCCCCGTAGTGCCGGCCGCATTGCCGGCGGCCTTGTTGCCGATTTTTTGCGTGACATTGTTCACCAGGTTCTTGAGGAACTGGGCTCGTCCCGTCGTCGCCGAACCGACCATCCCCGCAACCAGCATGCAAATAACAAATACTCTTTTCATACACTTGTTTTTAAAAAACCAACCCTAATTACTGGATCCCGCCGCGTTGAAGTTCGCATCGAAAAACAGATCTACCGAGTTCAGTGATTGGCTGCTTAGCACCAGCATATTCGCACCCTGCATGTTCCAGTTCAGGTTGCTGCTCTGACCGCCGATGGGCTTCGGCGAAGGATCGTCTGCCGATGGCTTCAGGTTGATGGTCATCGTCACATTGGTGATATCCCAAAGATCATAGCCGACACCACTCGTTGAATTGGACGGATAACAAATCGGCCAGATATGGATATGACCGCCGGATTTTTGTAAGGCAGCCATATCGACTACTCCTTTGTAACTGGGCGCGGGCTTGAGAATGATAGTCGCCGTCGAATTGCCGTTGAAGGACTGATTCTCCGTACCGCATGTATAGACCGTGAACATCGGATCATTGGNNGGAAGCCCCCGAAGTCATGCTCGGATCGACATCCATCCGGAACCCGGTATGAGGCTCCTTACCATCGCTGCCCTGCGTAAAGGTCAGGACGATATTGTCGATCTCCGGCGAGCCGCCATTCGCGGGCACACAGCTCCGGACCACGAAGTTATCGGTCGCACTATATGTATTCAGATCATCGCCCGCCATCGTGGAAGCCACATATTTGATAGGCCGGGCATCCTTGTAGGTACAAGTGGCGAAGATCTTCTGGATCTGCTTTTCCAGGTCTTTCAGCGAATAGGCGACTGTCGTGCCGCCGGGGCCGCCGATTACATAACAATTGATCGTCGTCTGCACGTTGCTGGTCACACTGCCATAGCCGATGCTGAGGGCAGCCGACACCCCAAAGCCGGAATAGCTGGCCTTGAACAGATCGGCCTCCTGCTCGGAGGAGAATTGCAGGTCGGCATTGGCCAGTACCCTGACGCCATAGTCGACTTCGCTGATGAAGGACAGATAGGGGGTCGCCTCCGTACTGGCATCCTTGAAGAATCCGCTGTCCGGCGGGGTCGTCGTGATCGAGAACAGGGTCTTCGTCGCATCGATCGTCAAATGCACATGATTGCTCTGGCTCCCGTTGGAATAGACATTGCTCAGGTCAACGCCGTAGCCGCTGGCAGAAGCGCCGATATTCAGGTTATACGCCGAGCTGTTGTNNTAGCCTGATCCGGGCTCTTGACGTTCACGTAGGACGACCCATTAATGTTTACGTTATCGGTGGATATTTGCAACCCGTTCCGGGCCCCGAACTGCTGCGCCCATGACCCGTTGGTCAGGTTCGCATAGGTATAACACGCGCCAGGATAGATATTAGCCGTAGATCCCGAATAGTCATTGTTGAGAAAAGAGCTGCTGTTGGCAGTCAGATTGACCGTTGTAGTCGTACAGTCATACTGGCTGCTCTTTTCCTTCTTGGAGTCGCCCACCTTCTTTTCGACGACGCCGGTTATATTGGAAGAAGGCGGCTTCTTGTCCAGGACGATGGTCAGTGAACTCTTGTCCTGAAATTTGAATGTCTTGGTCTGCGGAGCAGGCGTGGATTTGTCAAGGGCAGCCTTCCGTTTGGAATAGGAAGGTGACTTTCGCCATTCGGTCATATTATGGAATTTCAACGCAGCCTCTGTCAGGGCGGTGGACGTCGTCGGCGTCGTGGACGTCGTTGTTGTCGTGGCAGTCTTTGCCACCGTAGGGGAGGCTTTGGCTACGGTCTTTGTCTGGGCGTTCACCGAACCACCAACGCAGGCGGTCAGTAGCACCAGCACAAAAGCCGGCTTTTTCATGTAGCAACTAAAGTTCATGATTATGGTATTTATGTGTTTTTAAATAATGCAGATTTTCATTAACTCCGCTTGTGCGTGGTATCAGCCCTTGGGTGGCGGTGGCGGCGTCCCTCCCGGTGGCGGTGGCGGTGTCCCTCCAGGCGGTGGTGGCGGTGTCCCACCCGGTGGTGGCGGCGTTCCCCCTGGCGGTG
>PMUF01000437.1 GCA_003167015.1 Chitinophagaceae bacterium
TACTGCCAGACGAAGCTGCGATCGACGGAGGCGGAAGTCAACAAGATCATTGCCCAGATGGAGAAACAGGGCTGAGGCGGGGGCGGGCGGCCGTGGATTTGCTGCTGCGAGGGCTATTCGTGGCTAGCGGTCGGTGCTGACAGACACGGCTTCCCATTCGGCGATTTCTTTTTGCATCTGGTCGGTCTTTTTTCTGAAAGCCGCTACGGAGTCCTTACCTATCGGCAGGTGGAGCGGAGGATTTTCCGCATTGGCGACCTTGATGATGACCTGGGCAAGTTTGGCCGGATCACCGGGCTGGTTGCCGTGGAGTTGACCGAGGCCAGTCCTGACGCCGCCGACGGAACCCTTATAAGCATCCAGGATGATGGCGGAGGACTGGTAGGAATTCGTGGAGGCAAAGTCTGTGTTGAAGAGTCCCGGTGCAGCGGAAGTAACCTTGATCCCGAAGGATTGCACTTCCAGCGCCAGGCCTTCGGATATTCCTTCGACCGCAAATTTAGTAGAGGAGTAGAGGCCCAGGCCGGGTAAGGAAGCGAGGTAGCCGAGAAACGACGCTATGTTGATGATATGTCCGGAATGCTGGCTGCGCATGTGGGGCAGAACGGCCCGTGTGACGTTCAGCAAACCAAATACATTGGTGTCATATTGTCTTTTTACCTCTGCATCCGACACTTCCTCGGTTGCTCCGAGCAATCCATAACCTGCATTATTAACCAGGACATCGATACGGCCAAATTGCGCGATGGCGTCTTCGACTCCCTTGCGTACCTGGTTTTCCTTCGACACATCCAATGTAACGACGAGTACATCTCCGGCTGGGGATAAGACGGACCGGAGGCCGTCGGCATTACTTCTGACGGTAGCCGCTACTTTGTCGCCTGCAGCGAGGGCGGCCTTTGCAATTTCGAGTCCAAAACCTTTCGATGCGCCGGTAATAAACCAGACTTTCTGCTTTTTCATAATTTTTTGACCGATCGGTCACTTTTTAGTTAAAAAAATTTATACTGCCTGTTGGTTGATCATTTGTTTGAGGTTACGATTGATAATCTTCATTTTGTTGTTGTTGCCGGCGATCCTGCCGATCATCACCCCTCCTTCGATCATGGCGAACATCATTATCGCAAATTCCTTATAGCTCCAGTCCGGTTTGAACGTCCCTTCTTTGATGCCGGTCTTTATGAGGTCGGCGATCAATTGCTGATTCACTTCAATGGCCTCGTTGGCCTTGCCCCTGATGGCTGTGTTGGTGTCATCGGCTTCCAGTCCGAAGTTCATGATCGGGCATCCGCCAAAGGCGGGTGAGTGCATCGGATCGCTAAAAACATCGATATAGGCAAACAGCTTATCCCTGGCATTGGTATGCTGCGCCAGGGCCGCCGTGACTTTTCTAACCACGATCTCCATATTATGATCGACGGCTGCACAGGCCAGGACGTCTTTGTTGTCGAAATGGACATAGAGGCTTCCTTTGGACAGTTTGGTGGCTTCCATGATGTCACTCATCGCCGTGGCTGCGACTCCTCTCGTGTTAAAGATGGGAGCGGACTTCTCGATGATAAACTGCCTTGTTTTTTCTGCCTTTGTCATGATTGCCTCGTTTACGGCACAAAGATAAATGACCGATCGGTCATAAACAAATTAATTTTCACTCCCACGGCGGCGGCGAGGGGCGGTGCCATCTGGCCATCGGATAAGGGATGACACTCCGATATGTTAATGCAATAAATAAATGGAAAATATTAGAAATATATCTTATTTTACAGGTAAAGTATATAGAAGGTAATACTTAACCCCATCCCCATTCCCTGATGTAAATAGCATTTGTACCCCCCTGGTTTCTGGCAGACAATAGTAGCAATCATCACTTACTTTCTTAGCACAAGGTACAAAACTTGCCATGCGGAAATCAAAAGCTTTGTGGGTACACCTTTCTCTGTACTTCATTTTCAGTGCAGCGGCATTTCATTTTTATACGATCCCGGGGCAAGGCCACCTATGGCAATGGCTCCTTGCTCTTTTTATCATTTTTTCCTTTTTCTTTTTTGCAGGGCATCTGTACATATATACAAGAAAGACCGACCTGCGGGAAACGCAGTTAAAGGAATATTGCCGGCAAGTGGAGATGGATCTAAAAAAGGAGATGGAGTCGGGTCAAATAAAATCTCAATTCATTAGAAATGCCTACCACGAAGTACGAGGCCAGTTTTGGGGAATATTTGTCATTAGCAAGCTGCTTAGGAAAGGGCGGCAAAACGGATATGCAAGTTTTATGTATAAGGGGCTGGAAGATCTTTCCAACGGGTGCCATAACCTGCAATTGCTGCTGACTAATATTCTCGAATATGGCAAATATGAGTCTGGTATTCCGGAGGGCCCCCGGTATGAAGCCATTAAAATAAGAAGAAACATGGCTGAACTGATCGATATCGCCCAATATGCAGCCAGTGAGAAAAATATCAAAATAGAATCTTATATCTCGGAAGAGATTCCCGATTATATAGCCTATGACCGCTTAAAGATGAACCAGGTGATGACTAACCTGATCAATAATGCGGTTAAATTTTCAAAACCGGACAGCACCATCGTCGTTCGTCTGGAGAAAGAAACGGACAAATGGCGTATCAGTATCGAAGACCAGGGAAAGGGAATTACTCCTGCTAAATTGCCCTATATTTTCGATCTGTTTGTCAACGCAAAAGACAGAGGCAGCAACGCGGAAGGCATGGGATTGGGTTTGTATATTGTAAGGCAGCTCGTAGCTGTCTTACAAGGAGAGATCAGCGTCAAAAGCGAGGAGAACACCGGTAGTTGCTTTACCGTAGAACTACCTATTATACCCTTTGAATTATTGAACGAAATGACTTTTTGCCCTGCTCCGGCAGGTATATAGTCCGATGATATCCTGGCCGGAATGAGTTGAGCGTTAATAAAAAAACCGTCCCCTTTAATGAGGGCGGTTCCGTACATAATCAAGACCGAAACCCCTTAGACCTTATCCTAGCAGACTAAATTAGCTGCATTAATTTTGCCTTTTTGTAGAAGAAGGTCGGTCAATGGAGATTTTATGATAGGAAATAAGTGAATAGTATTAGAAAATTGTGCTAACTTATAGCTATTCCTCTCTTTGATCCCGGTACGCCGGTACGGGATCCTGTTATTTTGACATCAATTTCTGCCCTTCCCCGGGGCCGGATATAATTGTTATTTAAAGAGAGCGAATGCAAAAAAGAATACTGATAGCGGACGACCACCCGATGGCCCGAAAAGGACTAAGGGCCATCTTTGAATATTATTTCAAAGACACTGACCTTACCGAGGCCTCCACCTGCAATGAAATAATGCGAAAATTGCTGAAGACGGCGTATTCTCACCTGATTTTAGATATCACATTGACGGACGGTACTGTGCTTGAGATATTACCGAATATCGTCAGTCTTTATCCGCGATCTAACATTTTGATTTGTTCCATGCAGCCGGCAACCGTCTATCAACGGGCTCTGAACCATTACGGCATCTATCATTACTTGTCAAAGAGTTTACCCGAAAAAAGCATTATTTGCCTGCTCCGCAAATTTCTTAATAATGAACGTCCTGCACAGGAGGAGGATGCTCAAATCAAGGATAATCCTTTCTCCCACCTGACGGCCAGGGAGCTGGAAATCCTGCATTATATTTTACAAGGGATGGGGAGTAACGAAATCGCTAATATCCTGAATATCAAATACAATACGGTATCCACGGCCAGGACCCATATCCTTGAGAAAAGCCTGACCAATAATATGACAGAGCTCTATGAGCTGGCCACCAGGTATAACGTCACCTGAATTGTCGTAGCACGCCCGAATATCAGGGTGCTGGTTGGAAGAGGTTAATCTATATGAATTAGTTATATTTATGATGGCTATTATTAACTGCTATGATAAAGCTGCACCTGTATTTTATCGGCTGTTTACTGCTATTGAATGTTGTGTCCATGGGGCAAACGGGCGTTTCCCGGAGAAAGATGGGTGAGAGTGGCTTGGCGCGCGCGAGTAGCGGGGCGGGCGAGGATATTGTCTTCGACCAGTATATTCAACAGGCCCTGTCGCTGTGGAAGACGCCGGGGCTGTCTGTGGTTGTCGTCAAGGATGACAAAGTAGTGTTCAGAAAGGCTTATGGCGTCGTCGAACTGGGAAAGGCAGTTCCCTTTACGACTACCACCATCTCGGTTTGCGCCTCCACCACCAAAGCCATGACGGCTGTGTGCATGGGCATGCTGGTCGATGAAGGAAAGGTAAAATGGACGGACAGGCTGCAGGATGTGTTGCCGTCCTTCCGCCTATACGATCCTTATGTGACGGCGGAACTCCGGGTAAAAGACTTATTCACTCATAATGCCGGGCTGGGGAATGCGGATATGCTGTGGGTCTATGGCTACTCGCGTGACGAGATCCTCCGGCGGATGCGGACGTTAAAGCCGGCGTATTCCTTCCGATCGTCATTTATCTATCAGAACCTCATGTATGTTGTAGCCGGGGAATTGATCCATCACCTGACGGGTCAGTCCTGGGAGGATTTTATCACGCAAAGGCTCTTCACGCCGCTGGGAATGCGACATACCTATGCCAGTTATCAACGCAGTGCGGCCGAGGGCAGTCATGAGGTTCCTCATTTCATGATCAACGACAGCATCCAGTCTATCCCTTCCTTTACTTATGACGGCGTGGGGCCGGCAGGCGGGGTATGGTCCTGTGCCGATGATATGGACAAGTGGATGATGTTCATGCTGGACAGTGCTACGACCCCGGATGGCAGGCGTCTGCTGACGGCGGGTGTCTACAAGGAACTGTTCAAGCCGCAATCCATCGTGACGGAAGAAGAGTTCTATCCGACCCAGCGGTTGACGCATCCGCACTGGACGACCTATGGGCTGGGGTGGTTTCAGGAAGATTACCGGGGAAAAATGGTGAATTTCCATACGGGCAGTCTCGATGGCGCGGTAGCGATACTGGGGCTCCTGCCGTCGGAACATGTCGGCATCTACGTTTTCGGCAATCTCGACCATTCCGAAGTAAGGCATGCGCTGATGTATAAGGCGATGGATCTTTGGGGCTTTCATGATAACTCCCGGGATTGGAGTGCCGATTTTTACGCGCTGTATAAAGGACTGAAGGATGAGGCCAGGAAAAAGGAAAAAGAGAAGGAAGCGTCGCGTTTGCCCAATGCCAATCCTTCCCTACCCTTAGCAGCTTATGCCGGCCAATATACCAACGAGACCTATGGCGATGCGGTCATCACGTTATCGAACGATACCCTGGTCATGCTATTGCCGAATGCCATCCGACTGAAACTGAAACCCTGGAATTATGATACTTTCGAAGGGGACTTCGACTATACCTGGTGGGGCAAGTCGTCGGTCACCTTTGCGTTGAACAGTGACGGCAAGGTGGCTGCATTCGATAAAGACGGGGTGGAGTATACGCTGATTCCGGGGAAAGCGGAGGGTGCGCGCTGACGGCGAGGCCGAGCGCGGGCGCGGGCGCTGACTTATTCCGCGTTCCGGCCGGCGAATTCCTGCATATACGCATATTGACCATGTTGCTGTAACAGCACCCGGGAAAATAACTCTTCATCCAGCAGATCGCGGACGGATTGGATGATAAAATCAGGCGCATAGCCATACTGCGCGAGGTCGGATTCACGGGTCACACCGGAAAGGGTGAGCACTGTCGTAAAGCCCATGGATCCCGCACCGAGGATATCGGTACCCATCGTGTCGCCGATCATGACGGTCTCATCCGTCGACAAACCGAGGATTTTTCTGGCCATGCGCATCATGATAGGGCTGGGCTTGCCTACACTGAACGCCTGTTTACCTGTAGCGAATTCCAGCATGGCCACAAAGGCGCCGCAACCGGCCCGGTATTTTCCGTTACCGACGGGGCAGTTAGGGTCGAGGTTGGTAGCGATAAGCTTCGCTCCATTGAAGATCATATTAATGGCTTTGTCCACTGATTCCAGCATGATGGTCCTGCCCTCACCGATGATCACATAGTCGGGATGATCGTCGACGATGGAATAGCCGATATTATGCAGTTCGGTCAATAGTCCTCCTTCACCGATGACATAGGCTGTACCGTGCTCCTTCCTGGAAGCGAGGTAGTTGGCCGTGGCCATGGCGCAGGTGAAGATATCTTCGTCGTTCACGTTGAACCCCATTTTGCGCAGCTTATAGCATACGTCGCGGTTGGTCCTCTGACTATTATTGGTCAGGAAAAGGAATGGGTATCCTTTATCCCGCAGGTGATTGATGAATTCAACTGCTCCGGGTATGGGCTCGCTGCCCTTGTAAATAACCCCGTCCATATCAATTAAAAAGCCTTTCTTTTCCATAGTTGTATTTTTTTGAGTTAACTATGGCAAGCGAAAATCCGGATGGCAGGCAAATGGATGACGGGCAAGCGGCAAGAATATTAAAGGCAAGAATATCAGTGAAGTCTAATGATGACCTTCAGTGGCGGACCTGTGGTCCGCTGGTGAGAGATCGGGAGATGATCCCTTTCAGGAGAGTTGACGCGCAAAGGTACGGATAATATCATAAAAAACGTGCCAGATCCTGTTATTATTGCGCTTGCGCGGTAATTTAAAGCAGGGATCAANNCGAGGCGGCGATCAAGGGACGGCGAAGCGAATTCTGTATACTGCCGCATAGGCCGATGGATAATGGGAGGCCCGATGAATCACCAAGGCATCTTTTTCCTGACTCCAGCGTAATTTCTCCGGGCTGCCGAGCAGGCTGACAGAGATGATCCGTCCATTGCCGGCGCCGGCGCCCAGTTTCTGCATCCGGATATCGCCATCGGGTATCATGAGGGTAATGGCATACAGGGTATCTTTTTTGGTCGTATAGCGGATATCCTGTGACGTGAATGGCTGGATCTTGCTATCGGCAAAAGGGCCGCTGGCGTTCTCGGTTGGTCCTTCGCCATATTCCTTCCAGGGCCGGGTGGCGTAGATGGCCTGACCGTTGACCTGCAGCCAGCCGCCAATGCTGAGCAGCAATTGTTGCTGCTCTTCGGGAATGATGCCGTCGGAACGCGGGCCGATGTTGAGCAGCAGGTTGCCATTTTTACTCACGATATCCACCAGTTCATCGACGAGATATTGTGCCGACTTGTATCGTTCGTTTTTAATGTTGCCCCAGGACTTGTAGCCGACGGCGTCGTCGGTCTGCCAGGCGGTGTCGCGGATACCGTTGAGCATACCCCTTTCGAGGTCCAGTACGGCTACACCGGGCGGAAAGCTGTTGTATTTATAGTTGATCACTACCCCTTTGTCCCATTGCAGGCCCTGGTTGTAATAGTAGGAAGCAAAGCTTTTGAGATAGGGTTGGAAGCGTTGTTGTGCGCCGATCCACCAATCGAACCAGAACAGTTGCGGATGGTATTTATTGGCGAGTTCGGTACAGCGAAGGAGCCAGTCGTTCATGTACTCCGTTGTCATGGAATCGCCTTCCTGCATGGCAGGCCCGTAAAAATCGCGGTACACTTCATCATTGACGTCCGAATTGAAAGTGCGGCCGCCGTTCATGAACCACCAATGTTCGATTCGATGGGAAGAAAGGCCGAAGATGAGGCCTTTGCGTCTGACCGCCTCCGACAGTTCCCCGATGATATCCCGATGGGGCCCCATTTCCGCGGCGTTCCAGCGGGAGAGGCTGGTCTTGTACATGGCGAAGCCGTCATGGTGCTCGGCGACGGGTACGACATATTTTGCCCCGGCGCGTTTGAAGAGGTCGGCCCAGCGGTCAGCGTCGAAGTGCTGTGCCCTGAACATCGGGATGAAGTCTTTGTAGCCGAACTTATCCTGGGGTCCATAGGTGTCACGGTGATGAACATAGACCTGTGAGTCTTTGGCGTCCTTCTGGTACATCTCCCTGGGATACCATTCG
>PMUF01000422.1 GCA_003167015.1 Chitinophagaceae bacterium
TCAGAAAATACAGTAATACCTTCCCGACAGTGAGCAACTTACCTGCTTCATTGTATACTTCCTGGTGGAATTCGACGCGATAATCTACGGGCCACTGCTTTACACTGGTGCGAATGGTCAGGAGGTCGTCATAATGTGCCGGCCGGATAAATTTTGCTGTCCACTCGATGACGGGCATAATGACGCCGGAGGCTTCCACGTCCTTATAGCTGAGGCCCAGCTGGCGGATGGATTCCACNNCGGACCCGGATCTTCGTTTCACTGGTGAACATATTATTAGATTTAAAAGGGCCACAGGCCCTTTGGCGAATCATTTGCCCATTGCTGAGTCCACGCTAATGCGGCCAGGGCCTACCAGTAGGATGGCTACGAAAGCGGCAAGGTAGGTTGCAGCGGATTCATGGCCGGTCAGCGGCTGTCCTTTCAGGGCTATGAAGGTGGCCACTCCGAAATTGATGACCAGCGCCAGGGCTGCGAACCGGGTGAACAGCCCGAGCACCACCAGAACGGAGCAGAATACTTCGGCAAAAATGCAAAGTATCAGGGAAATGCGGTGACCGACATGGAACAGGTCAAAGAAGCTGTATTCGAGATTGCTGAAATGGGTGATCTTGCCCAAGCCATGATCGATGAGGAGGAGCAGCCCGAAGGTAAGGCGCAGGGCCAGGGTGGCGATGTTGAAAGCGCCTTCCGAGTAGGCCGTTGAGAAGAACTTTTTCATTTTTTCGATGTGGATTTATCCCGAAGATAATAGTTTTGGGGTCAGTTGCGGTGCCATCCGCCAAGAAAATGTTAATTGATGCAGTTATCCACAGGTGTTTGGAATGATCTTTGGCTAAAGATAAAATAATTAGAATCTTTAACACGTTGAAAATTGCGGAAGGAGGCCAAACTGGACGGAGTCCAGATTTTTTTGTGGCGAATAAATCAAACTTTTTTCCAGTGAAGTATACTGTATGCTTTCTTATTGTCATGCTTCTCCGCGTTTCGTCATTTGCCCAGCAGACCCATTACTTTGACGACCCGCAGGCCTATTTCCGGGAGGGAAAGGAATACTTCGAGCATGAATATTATAGCCTGGCGTATCCCATTTTCCGGGATCTGAAGTATTCGCTGCGGGAGACTGACCGGAGCAATAATTCCGTTGAATACGACGACGTAAAATATTATTACCTGGTCTGCGCTCTCGAGCAGAACGACCAGACGGCGGTAGCGGCGGCCGAGGACTATATCACGCTGGAGAACAATGCGCCCCGGGTAGGGATGCTAAGCTTCCACCTGGCGGAATACTATTTCCGGGAGAAGAATTACGGGGAGGCGGTCAAGCTGTATGAGAGTGCCGATATCGACAATCTGAGCAACCGGGAAATTGCCGATATGAAGTTCCACCAGGGGTATTGCTATTTTACCCAGAAGCAATTCGACAAGGCGATTCCCCTCTTCAATGCTATCCGGCAGCTGCCAAAGGATCCCAACTATATCGACGCCAACTACTATTATGGGTTTATCTGTTTTTACCGGAAGGATTATGGAGAGGCCCTGACGGCCTTCACGGTGGTGCAGGACAATCCCACCTACGAGAAGGTGGTACCTTACTACGTCGCGAATATCTACCTGGCGCAGGGGAAAAAGGATGAGGCCATTGCCTATGCGGAAGCCCGGCTGAAAAAGGGCAACCAGTATTATGATGCCGAACTGCGGCAACTGGTGGGCCATGGCTATTATGAGAAACAGGATTTTACCCGTGCGCTGCCTTACCTGGAGCAGTATGTGAACCACTCGAAGAAGGTGAGCCGGGAAGATCTGTATGAGCTATCTTATTGCTATTACCAGACCAAGGACTGGAATAAGGCCATTGCCGGATTCAAACAGTTGGGCGGCAAGGAAGACTCGCTGGCGCAGAATTCCATGTATTTGCTCGGAGATGCCTATCTGCGGACCGGGCAAAAGGGGAATGCGCGGAATGCCTTTCTGTTCTGTTCGATGAACAGCAGCAATCCCAAACAGAAGGAGATATCCAAGTTCAATTATGCGAAGCTGTCCTACGAACTGGGTTACCAGGATGTGGCGTTGACGGAACTGCAGGGCTTTCTGCAGCAATATCCTCAATCGGACTATGCCCGTGAGGGCAGGGAGCTGTTGATCGGCGTCCTTGCCGGCACCAATAATTATAAGGATGCGTTGTCGCTGCTGGACAGCCTGGATCATCCTTCCGACAATGCCCGGCGGCTGATCCCGCGCATCTTGTATGGCCGGGCGACGGAACTGGTGAATGACGGGTTGCTGATCGAGGCGGACGGCTTGCTGGATAAAGCGCTGAAGGACCCGAATAATGGCAGTGTGCTGCCCTACGTGGAGTTCTGGAAGGCAGAGATCTCCTACCGGCTGAACAAGATCGATGATGCTATCCGCTATTACCTGGAATACCTGAAGAACCCCGCCGTCAATGGTGAGGTCAATTCTACCGACGCGCGTTACAATCTGGGGTATTGTTTCCTCAAAAAGGAAAACTATCGCCAGGCGCAGGGATTTTTCGAGCAGGTGTCTCATACGCCTAAAATAGGTTCGTCTCCTTTGGAGCAGGACGCATATGTCCGGGATGCGGATTGCTATTATATGAACCGGGATTACAAGACGGCACTGACCATGTATAATAAGGTGGTGGATCTTTCCTGGCCTGCCTCCGATTATGCCACTTTCCAAAAGGCGATGATCGCGGGGGTAAGCAATGGTAAGCAGAAGATCGCGCTGCTGAATTCGATCAGCCGGCTGTATCCTGCCTCGAGCCTGTCGGCGGATGTCAATATGGAAGCGGCAGGTACTTATCTGGCGAATGAACAGTACCAGGAGGCGTTGCCTTACCTTAAGAATGTGCTGCGGTCGCCCACGGCGGATGCACTGAAGCCCAAGGCATATCTTCAGTCGGGGATTGCCTTATACAATCTCAACAAGAATGCAGAAGCGCTGAATCAATATGACTCTCTGCTGCGACAATATCCGAACTCGCCTGAGGCGCAAGACGCCCTTGATAATGCCAAGACGATCTATGTGGAAGAGGGGCGAAGCAGCGAGTATGTCAGCTTTGCGAAGGGCATGGGTGTAGAAGTGACGGCCAGCCAGGAAGATCAGCTGGCGTATGAGGAGGCGGAAGTACAGTTCAATAACGGCAATTTCGATGGCGCCATCCAGCGGTTCGAAGCCTATCTGGCTAAATTCCCCGACGGGAAATATTCGCTGGAGGCCAATTATTATAAAAGCGAGATCTATTTCTCACGGAAGGACTGGCCGAAGGCTGTGGTGGGTTATGCGGCGGTAGCGGACAAGGTACCGAATAAGTTTGGCGAGAAATCGTTGCTGCAAGCGGCCAGGCTGTACTTTTTCAACCTGAAGGATTATGCCAATGCGGAAAAATATTTCAGCAAGCTGAAAGACTTTACTACTTCCGAAGAAAACAAGATGGAGGCTATGCGTGGGTTGCTGCGTTGTCAATATGAATTGCAGCAGTGGACCGATGCCGTGGCCAATGCGAAGGACCTGCTGGCGCAAAAGGGGGTCAGTACGGATGATAAGGTGCTGGCTACGATGGCGATTGCGAAGTCCTACCAGGTGAATGGCGATTGCACGACAGCTTTGCAATATTTCCGCAGTGCGGCGGGGTTGACGAAGTCGGCGTATGGGGCAGAGGCCCGGTATAATGTGGCCGAGTGCCTCTTCAAGGGCAATGAACTGAAGGATGCGGAGAAGGCGGCTTTCGAGGTCGTGAATAAATCGGGGTCGTATGAAGAGTGGGTGACGAAGGCCTATCTGTTGCTGGGGGACATCTATTTTGCGGAGAAGGATTATTTCAACGCCAAGGCGACATACCAGAGCATTGTGGAGAATGCGAAGATCGAAGACCTGCGGTTACAGGCGCAGCAAAAGCTGGCGCAGGTGACGGCCGCGGAGGGACAGAATAGTAAGGTGGACAGTACCCAATAATTTATTTTATCATTCTTACATGGATAAGAAATCAGTCATATTATTGTTGCTTGGCGTGTGGTGTGCCGGATCTTATGTGCAGGCGCAGGACACGACCAAACGCAGGACGATCGACATCACTTCCTCTTTCAAACCGGTGTTGCGGGAGGCGGTGAAGATCAATTTTAATGCGGCGCCGCCTGCGGTGGACACTTCGCATCCTCGTCTGGTGTATAACATTCCGTCACAGTATATGTTCCTCAGCTATCAGCCAGGAGAGATGAAGCCGGTGGCGCTGCAGCGGGATACGCTGACGCCCTGGGAGAACTATAATTATATCAAACTGGGGTTTGGCAATGTCGTTCTGCCATATGCCCGGATGGGCTTCAGCTTTGGCGACGGGAAGTCCACTTTCATCAACATTTTTGCCGACCAGCTCAGTTCTCACGGCACCCCTGAATTTCAAAAAAGCAGCCTGACCGATGTCAAGGTGGCCGGAACGTACAAGACCCAGAACAACCTGGAGTGGAATGGCAGCCTGGGATTCAAGAACGACGAATATTACCTGTACGGCTTTCCCGACACGCTAAAATATACGGCCGATCAGCTGCGGCAGACTTTCCAGACCGTTGAATTCAACGGGTCCCTGAGGAATACAGTGCCGACCGAATTCGGGCTGCTCTATCATCCTAATTTGAAATTTTCCGTTTTCTCGGATAATCATACGCCGCAGGGGATGGAAACCAATGCCGCGCTGAATTTACCGCTGGAGAAGATGATTGGTAAGGAGTTCGCTTTTGATCTGGGCTTTACGGCCGATCTGACGCATTACAATCTACCGGTCAGTACGTCGGCCCAGAACAACAATATCTACATGGTGACACCGGCATTTTTGGTGAAAACGACCAATCTGTTCCTACAGGCCTCGGTGATCCCTTCCTGGGATAAACAGGATGTGTTCCATCTTTTGCCCAATTTCGTGGCGAATATCTCGACGGACGATCAGCGATTTACGTTTCAGTTAGGCTATATCGGGTATTACGACAAGGGGTCTTACCAGCGGTTCGAGTCTATCAATCCGTGGCTGGCTCAGCCGGACACGCTTGAAAACACCCGGGTATATGAACCGTACGCCGGCTTCAAAGGCAGCCTGAACAATCATTTCAATTATGCGGCCAAGGTCGGCTTTCTGGAGTACAAAAATATGCCCCTGTTCGTGAACGACAGTATCAACGGGGGCAAGGATTTCCAGATCCGGTATGCGACGTCGATGGAAGCGTTACAGTTGCATGGGGAGGTAAGTTATCTGCAGGGAGAGCAGTTCAATGTGACTGCCAGCGTGAATATCAACCAGTATACGGATCTCAAGGGGCAGCCGACGGCCTGGGGATTGTTACCGTTTGAGTTCAAGACGGCGCTGAAATGGGAGGCGTTCAAGGATTTCTGGGCGAAGGTGGACCTGTACACCTTTGATGGGGCGCAGTACCGGGCGCCCAATGGGGTTTCCTTCAAGGGCGGGACCGGGACCGACCTGAATGCAGGTGTCGAGTTCAGGATCCTTCGGCAGCTGAACCTTTGGTTCCAGATGAATAATATCTTCAACGACAAGTATGAGCGCTGGCATCAATACCAGGTGTATGGGTTCAATGTTTTGGGGGGTATTGTGTTCTCTTTTGGGGGCAAATAGGCTAAATATTCCCCGAAAAACGATAGATTCGCAGCCAGCTAAAAGGATAAGCTATGGTGCAGGTTTTGAATGCCTATTTATACCAACATCGAAGTCTCAGTATCCCAGGTTTGGGCACGATATACCTGGAAACTTTTCCGGCCAATGTGGAGGTAGCGGATCGAACGATGCTATCGCCGGTCTATCGGTTCCGTTTTGACAAATATTTCGATGCGCCGGATAAGGAATTCTTCTCCTTTTTGGCGACGCAGGCCAGTCTCCTTGATTTTGAAGCGATCAAGTGGTACAATGAGTTTGCCCTCGATCTGCGCAACCGTATCCGGGCCGAGGATGAGGTGAGATGGGAAGGGGTGGGTGTGCTGAGAAAGAATGGTTCGGGCGATATCCTGCTGGAATCGGTGGATGCTCCGGCTTTTTCGCAACAGCCTGTCCCTGCCATGCGGGTCAATCGCCAGGATGCGCAGCATACTTTACTGGTCGGAGACCGCGAACGGACGAGCGGCGAAATGAACGAATGGCGGAAAGAAGAAGGATCGCGCCGGGCGAAATTCCCCTGGTGGATCATTGCGGTCATCCTTGGAGTACTCGGGTTGGCCTTTCTTGCCTGGTACTTCTATACGCATGGCTTTTCCACCGGCAATCAAAACAAATTGTAGATCCCACGAATTCATATGCCCCTTATACATTACACCACGTGTCCGTCTTGTCATTCCGATCAAATAGAACCCGTGTTTCGGGCTGAAGATTATACCGTCACCCATGAAACTTTTCCGATCTGGCAATGTAAACAATGCAGTCTGCGGTTTACGCAGNNTGCGGATAAACGGCATCTGATCGTTTCAGCGACGGGGAAGAGACAGGGCAGGCTGCTGGACATCGGGGCCGGTACCGGGGCTTTTGTTGCGTATATGCAACAGCATAGCTGGGACGTGACGGGCCTGGAACCCGATGAAACGGCCCGTGAGCGGGCTTTGGCCGACCATAAGGTGCAGTTAATGGATACGTCGAGTCTTTTTTCGCTGCCGGCGGGAAGTTATGATGCCATCACATTGTGGCATGTGCTGGAGCATGTGCATGATCTGCATCCATATGTGGAGCAGTTGAAGGCGCTGATCAAACCGGGAGGGAGGATATTCATCGCCGTGCCCAATTATACGGCTAATGAAGCGACGGTGTATGGTCCGGCCTGGGCGGCTTATGACGTGCCCCGTCATTTGTACCATTTTTCACCGGATGCGATGGAAGATCTGTTGACGCGCCATGGGCTGCAGCTGATCTATGACCAGCCGATGTGGTACGATAGCTTTTACATCAGTATGCTCAGCGAGAAATACAAATATGGGAAGGGAAATACGCTGAGGGCGGTATACAGTGGGGCGATATCGAATATGAAGGCGTTCGTCGATAAGTCGAAGTGTAGTTCGTTGATCTATGTGGTGGGGAAATGACGGCTACAGCGGAAATTTGATTTCGAAAATGTTCGGCCACAGTTTGCCGGTGATATATATTTTCCCCGATGCGGAGTCGTAGGCGATGCCATTAAGTACTTCGGAGCCGGGGAATTTGTTGGCTTCTTCACGTACGATGGAATCGAAATCGAGCTTACCGACGACCTTTCCGCTGCTGGTATCGATC
>PMUF01000035.1 GCA_003167015.1 Chitinophagaceae bacterium
TATGGGGCACCCGTCATTTGTGAGGGAGTGAGAGGAAGACTGGTCTTCGTCATTTGCGAGGGAACGAGAAGACGACCGGTCTTCGTCATTTGTGAGGGGACGAAGGACGCCCGGCCTTGCGGCTGGCTTTCAATAGCTGCTCCGCATGGCGTAGGGAGGTGTCTGTTAGCTTGGCTCCGCTTAGCATGCGGGCCACTTCCTCGGTTCGCTCCTGCTCCTCAAGAAGGCGGACGGAGGTCTTTGTCTTTCCCTGCCGCTCCTGCTTTTCGACCAGGAAGTGCTGGTCGGCAAAGGCGGCAATCTGGGGCAAATGGGTGACGCACAACACCTGCTGCGCGCGGGAGAGCTCCTTCAACTTCTGGCCGACTGCCTCAGCAGCCCGGCCGCCGATGCCGATGTCGATCTCGTCGAAGACCAAGGTGCGGGGTACGGGCGTTTTGCGGCGCGCGCTTCCCTGCCCTCGAGATGCCCCCTCCTCGACACTCACCTTGAGCGCCAGCATGACGCGCGACAACTCGCCGCCGGATGCGATTTGCTCCAACGGCTTCAAGGGCTCCCCGGCATTGGTGGCGATGCGGCAATCGACCAGATCCCAGCCTTGCCGGGTCCAATGCTGTTCTCCTTCCTGCGCGGTCACCGCGATGGCAAACCTCGCCTTCATCGCCAGATCGTTGATGTGCGCTTCGGCTAACTTCTCCAGCTTGCGGGCCGCGGCCGCGCGCTCCGCGGTTATTTCCGCGGCCGCCAGACGGTACGTTTCCGCTGCCTTGGTCCGCGCGGCCCGCAGCTCGAGCAGCAACTGGTCGCGGTTCTCCACCTCCGCCAGCTTGGCGGCCACATCCTGGCCATGAGCCTGCTCCTGCGCCAGCGTAGATCCATATTTCCGCTTCAGGCGATTCAGCACTTCGAGGCGATCTTCCAGCTCCGCAAGCCGGTCGGGAGAGGCCTGAATCCTGGAGGCATAGTCACGCACAGTGGAACTGACATCGTCCACCAGGGCGCGCGCCGACTTCAGTTGCTGCACCGCCTCGGCAAACTGCGGGTCGTAGCGCTCGAGCTCTTCCAGATTTTTAAGCGCCGCCCGCAAGGCAGCCTCGGCTGAGCGGTCGCTCTCATAAAGCAGCTCATGCGCGCTCATGGCCGCGGCGAGAAGCTTCTCCGCGTTGGCCAGCACGCGCCGTTCTATCTCCAACTCCTCGTCTTCTTTTTCCCGGATCGCCGCGCTCTCAATTTCGTTTTTCTGAAAACTCCATAGGTCGGCTTCGCGCAGGCGGGCTTGCTCATCGCCTTCCAGACGCTCCAGCCGCTTACACGTCTCCGACCACGCCTCAAAAGCAGACGCCACCCGTTCGGGGTTGATACCGGCGCTACGGTCCAGCAACTGCCGCTGCTGTGCCTGGTCAAAGCTGCCCATGGTCTCGCTCTGCGCGTGCACCAAGGCCAGTTCCGGAGCGAGTTGGCGCAGCACGTTCACCGTGGCCGGTTGATTGTTCACGTAGACGCGGCCCTTGCCCCCGGCTTGTATCTCGCGGCGCAGGATGATCTCTGTGCCCTCGGCGTCGATGCCGTTGGCCTCGAGGGTATTCTCCGCCCCCGGCGTACTCTCAAAAACACAAGCCACGACCGCACGCTCCGCGCCGTGCCGCACCACATCGGAGGAGGCCTTGTCCCCCATCAGCAGCGCCAGCGCGTCAACCAATATGGACTTAACGGCCCCGGTTTCTCCCGTCAGCAGATTGAGGCCGGGGCCGAAGACGGCGATCGCATGATCAATAACGGCGTAGTTTTCAGCGCGGAGTTCGAGCAGCATGGGGCAGTTTCGAGAGTCGAGCGCAGCATAGCACGACAGCGCCTACGGCTCGGACGGGCCGGTTATAGGCCGGGTTACCTTGCAGCTGCATCTTATATGCAGTTTGGTTTCGCGTGCGCTTGTCTGCTACCGTGAAAGAGGAAGTGATAATGTCCCCGGTCCATATCGCCGCTTTTCTTATCCTGCAGGCAGACGACGGCGCAGCGCCCGTGCCTCATTCTGCAACCTACGGAGTCAGCGCCATAGTTGATATGGTGCGCAACAGCGGGCCTGTAGCCATTGCCGTGCTGGGCCTGCTGCTGATTGCCAGCCTCTTTGTCGGCAGGCGGGTGATTGACCTGGTGGTGACCGTTAAGGACATGATCCTACTGGCTTTCAATACGGCCACTTCGGAAGCCGCTTTTCCCCGGCTGATGGTGGAACTGGAGAATTTCGGCTGTCCGCCCAGGATCGTGAGCTTTATATTGCCGTTGGGCTATTCCTTTAACCTGGATGGCGCTATGCTGTATGCGACCTTTGCGTCATTGTTCATTGCGCAGGCGTATAATATTCACCTGAGCCTGGGGCAGGAAGTTTCCATGTTGCTGGTGCTGATGCTGACGAGCAAGGGGGTGGCTGGGGTTCCGCGAGCGGTCCTGGCGGTCCTGACGAGCACGCTCTTGATGTACAATATACCGCAGCAGGGGCTGTTACTTTTGCTGGGCATCGATCAGATCCTGGATATGGCCCGCGCCGCCACTAACGTATTAGGTAATAGCATAGCGGTCGTTGTGGTGAGCAAGTGGGAGGGGGAATTGGGGGAGGCGGTAGTTAATTAATAAATGATTCATTTTTATGTTCGAACTCTTAACGATCACTTTCAAAGACCTGGTCAATCCCGAATTTTACATCGCGCTCGGCGGACTGTGGGTGCTACTGTTTATTGTTTTTGCGGAGACCGGGCTGATGGTCGGATTCTTTCTGCCGGGGGACAGCCTGCTCTTCGTGGCGGGCATCTATAGCGAAAAGCTGATCGACAGCATGATGACTGGAGGCACAGGCAGTGAGCTGCTGGACCTGGTCCTGCTGTGGATTATGGTAACGCTGTGCGGCATTCTCGGGAATGCCGCCGGTTATTGGTTCGGTCACAAGAGCGGGCCTTATCTGTATCACCGCAACGATAGCCTGTTGTTCAAGAAGAAATATCTTTTCAGAGCTAAGGAATTCTATGACAAGCATGGTGGCGAGGCCATTGTGTTTGCCCGGTTCCTGCCGATTGTCAGGACTTTTGCGCCAATCATTGCCGGCATTGTAGCGATGGACCGCAAAAAGTTCATCATCTACAACATTATCGGCTGTGCGGCGTGGGTGTTCGCCATGTTGTTTGCGGGGCATTACCTGGACAAACTATTTATGATGAAATTCGGTTTCGACCTGAAGAAACACCTGGAAGTGATTGTCATCGGCATCGTGGTGATCACTACGGCCCCTGTCATATACAAACTCTTTTTCGGCAGGAAGAATCCTGCTCCGGCCGAAGACCCCTATAAAAAATCATAATTCCTCACATGGAGCAAAAAAAGGTCTCGCTTTTCAATCTGGCTGTGATCGTAGGAGCACTGGGTTATTTTGTCGACGTCTATGATCTGTTATTGTTTAGCATTATCCGAATTCCTTCGTTGCATGGGCTTGGGTTGACGGATGCGGAAGTGAAACTAAAGGGAACGGATATCCTGAGCATCCAGATGTATGGGTTGCTGATCGGCGGTATCCTCTGGGGTGTATTGGGGACAAGCTGGGGAGGTTGCGGGTATTGTTTGCATCGATCATCCTGTACTCGCTGGGGAGCATCGGGAATGGCTTTGTGCATACGGTCGGTCAATATGAGTGGGCGCGCTTTATTACCGGACTGGGGTTAGCGGGCGAACTGGGCGCGGGGATTACGCTGGTCAGTGAGCTGATGCCAAAGGAACGGCGGGGGATCGCCACTTCGCTGGTCGCGGGGATCGGGTTAAGCGGGGCGGTATTTGCCTATTTTATCAAAGTCTGGTGTGTGGGTGCGAGTGGTGAAGGCTGGAGGACCTGTTATTATATCGGCGGCGGCCTTGGTATTCTGCTGCTGTTGTTACGGGTAGGGGTGCTGGAGTCGGGGATGTACAAGAATATGGCCGGGACGGCGGTCAGCCGCGGGAACTTTTTTATGCTGTTCACCAGTGGGGAGCGGTTCAAAAAATATCTGACGGCGATCCTGATCGCCCTGCCCAATTGGTATGTGATTGGGGTGCTGATCTCATTCAGCAATGATTTTGCCGCCGACATGAAGGTGAAGGGAGCGATCGATCCCGGGAAGGCGATCATGGTGGCCTATGTGACGGTCGCGGTGGGGGATGTGTTGATCGGGTTTATCAGTCAGTGGTTGAAAAGCCGGAAAAAAGCGCTGTGGCTGTTCCATATTATCACTGTGATCGGGGTGGTCGCCTTTTTCAACCTGCAAGGGTCGACGTCGACAGCCTTATATTGGGTCTGTTTGGTATTGGGGTTGGGGACTGGTTTCTGGGCGATGTTCGTGACGATGGCGGCTGAGCAGTTCGGGACGAATATCCGCGCGACGGTGGCGACGACGGTGCCCAATATGGCTCGCGGATCATTGGCAGTAGTGGTGGCGCCCTTGTTCAAGGCGCTGGTTCCATCGCTGGGTCATTTCCGGGCGGGGTGGGTGACTGGCCTCATTGTATTTGTGATCGCGTTTGTGGCGTTGGCGATCGCACCGGAGACGTTTGGAAAAGATTTGAATTATATAGAGCCGCAATAATGAAGTTTTTGGTGATAAGATTTTCTTCCATCGGGGATATTGTGCTGACGACCCCGGTAGTCCGCTGTCTGAAAAAGCAGGTTGTGACGGCGGAGGTACACTATCTGACGAAGGCTTCCTTCAAGCCCATCCTGGAGGCCAATCCCTATATCGATAAGATCCATTGCCTGGGGGATGATCTTGACGCGGTGATCGACTCGCTGCGGCGGGAGGATTTCGATTATGTGATCGATCTTCATCACAATCTGCGGACATTAAAGGTCAAGCGGGGGCTGGGGAAGGCGGCTTTTTCCTTCGACAAGCTGAATATTCAGAAATGGCTTCTGACCAACTTTAAGGTCAACAGGATGCCTGACCGGCATATTGTGGACCGGTATATGGATACCGTGGCCGGCTTTGGGATCAGGAA
>PMUF01000141.1 GCA_003167015.1 Chitinophagaceae bacterium
GCCCGCAAACAATGGTTCAAGGGGCGGCCGGTGCGGGCACGGGGGCTGGCTGATATCGGCTGGTTCCTGCCCGACGGGACTGAAATGACGGAGGAGGATTGGAAGACGGGGTATGCCAAATCACTGGGGATCTTCCTGTTCGGCGGTGGACTGAATACGGTCGACCAGGAAGGCCGGCCCATTACGGACGACAGTTTTTACATTCTTTTCAATGCCCATGGAGGTGAGCTGGATTTCAAACTGCCGGTGTCGAAATATGGGAAGACCTGGAAAAAGGTCTGGGATACCGCCCATCCGGAGGATGGAAACGGTACCGAGTATGCGCCCGATGGGGTATATAAGGCAGAGGACCGGAGCATCGTGCTGCTGACGTCGCCGTATTCCGGGAAGCGTTAGGGAACGGGGTGTGAAGCACGCCACTCATATACGGAGGCGCTGCAGGGAGGCAACTGTAACGGTTGCCCGGTGGAGATCGTATGAGGCGGCGGGGGGGATGCGGCGTTTTCGCCGGCCCAGGCGCCAACGGTGGAAGCCAGCAGGCGGGTCCATGTGGTGAGACTGTCACCATAAGGGATTACAGCCGTCAGCGGAGCAGCGGAAAAATTGAAGAGGATAAGCAACCGATGTTTTGGGTCTGCGGCGTGCCGGATGACGGCGAGCCCGGTCGTGCCCAACAGGTCGGCCCTGATATGCTGTCCTGAAGGATCGGCCTGTATGCCACCAGACAGTCCGGCCAGCAAAGGGTGTGTCTTCCGCAGCGAAATCAGCCTCCGGTGCCATTCCAGCAATTGGCGGTGAATACCGTCCCGGCGTAGGCTCCACTTGAGAATGCAATCGAGGAAGGTCGATCTCTCCTGCGGGTCCGGAGCTTCTGTGTCCCAGCCGAACCCTTCGAATTGTTTTTTTCGCTCTTTCCTCAGTGCCTCTGCCGTCTGTGGCTGGCTGTAGTCAGAAAAGAAATAGAAAGGTGTTCCTTCTCCATATTCCTCGCCCATGAACAGCATGGGCAGATAGGGGGACAATAATACCGCGGCGGCGGCCAGTTTCAGCCTTTCGAAATCAACGATCATGGATAGCCGTTCACCGCCGGGCCGGTTGCCCGGCAGGTCGTGGTTCTGGTTGAACACGACGAATCGTTCGCGGGGAAGGTTGGCAGATGACGATCCGTGCCGCCGATGGCGGAAATGGACATATTCGCCGCCATGGACAAAGCCATCGGTGCAGGCGCGGGCAAATTGTTGCAGTTCTCCATAATCTCCATAGTGACGGCGGCCTTCACTATCCAGCAGAACGTACAGCGCATGATGAAAATCATCCAGCCACTGCGCGTCAAAGCCCCGGCCTCCCGATGCTGCGGATTGTACTGTGCGGGGGTCATTGAGGTCGGATTCCGCAATGAGGTAAAAAGGCCGGCCGGATTGCACGGTCCATTGTCTGACCACTGTTTGCAGATCGTCCCAGATGCTAATGGCATTGCGGTCGTAAATCTCATGGACGGCGTCGAGGCGCAAGCCGTCGAGATGGTAATGCTGTGCCCAGTGAAGGACATTGCCGGTGACAAATGCTCTTACGCCGTCCGACCAGGCGTCGTCGAAATTCAGGGCCTTCCCCCAGGGTGTATGATAGCGGGCCGAGAAATAAGGGCCGAAGCATTCCAGGCTGTTGCCTTCGCGACCGATGTGATTATAGACCACATCGAGAAAAATGGCTATCCCTCGCCGATGGCAGGCATCTACCAACTTCTTCAGCCCATCCGGACCGCCGTAATTATGCTGGACGGCATACAGGTATACGCCGTCATAACCCCAGTTACGGGTACCCGGATTCTGAGCCACCGGCATCAATTCCAGCGCGTTGATCCCTAATTGAGCCAGGTCATCCAACCGGGGGATGATGGCTTCGAAGGTACCCTCAGGCGTAAAGACCCCTACATGGATCTCGTAAAAGATCAATGAGGCCAGGGGCTTCCCCCGCCAGGCGCCATCCTGCCAGGCAAAGCCGGCATGGTCAACGACTTGTGAAGGGCCGTTGATGCCTTCGGGCTGATATTGGCTGCAGGGGTCCGGGTATTGTTGTCCTTCTTCCGGGATATAATAATACCGGTCGCCGGCTGTGACGCTTTCGACGTCTGCCGTAAAGTATCCCTGATCATCTTTTTGCATGGCGATTGCGGCTGGCTGCCGGCCTGACTCATGCGCCGGCCTCCGGACGGCTTCTGCATTTCCACGGGTCAGCAGACGGAGGGTCATCGTCTTTTTTTCAGGCGCCCAAACGGAAAAATGACAGCCGCCTTTATGAGGGATGGGGTAGGTGCGAAGGGGGTGGTGTGGATGGTTAGTGGAGTGATTCATGGGATGATGATATTGACTCCCACTCCTCCAGCCGGACGATCAATCCTTCATCGCCGCTGAGGTCAATGGAATTTTCGACGGTGACCTGTTCCAGCTCGGGCAGGATATCGACGACGATGACGCCTTTGAACCGGATGGTAGCCGGGATAAAATAGCAGGGCCGGTGGGTAAGGTTGAGTACGATGAGAAAGGCGGTCTGTCCCGGCGCCTCGCGGATATAGGCGATCATTTGTTGATCAGAATACACCGGCCGGTAGGAGCCGGTGTTCAAAGAGGGTTCACGCTGCCGCCATTGGATCAGCCGCCGGTACAAAGCGAAAGGCGAATAAAAATCATTTTCCTGCGCAGCGAGGTTGTCTCTGTGCCAGGCCCTGTCGAGCCTCAGCCATGGCTGGCCGCGGGTGAAGCCGGCATTTTTACTGCCGTCCCATAACATGGGCGTTCGCTCGGGATCCCGACTGAGGTTTTTGCCCGGCATATTCAATCCCTGGGGGTCCTGCACTTCCTCCGGCGGGATAGGTACGTCGATCATGCCGATCTCGTCGCCGTAATACAGCGTTGGCGTGCCACGCAGCGTCAGCAGCAGCATGGCGGCCACCATCGCCTGCCCGCGGCCTACCCGGCTGGTGATCCTCGGTTGATCGTGATTACCCATGACCCAGTTGGGCCAGGCATCCGCGGGCAGCGCCCCTTCATATTCATCGATGGCGGCGGCGATCTGCCTGGCATCCCAGGGCAGCGAGATCAGCAGGAAATTGAACGGCAGATGTGCCTCTGAGCTGTTGACACCATAGTAGGCCACCAGCCGGTGGATGGGCAGGTAGATCTCGGCGATCATCAACCGCTCGCTGTATCCGTCCAGGACCTGTCGCATGGCGGCTACGATACCGTGCATTTCGGGCTGGTCGGTGGAATAGACCGGCAGTAACTGGTTATAGGTGGCCATCGTGTCATTATATTCCGGGTTGCGCGGATTGTCCCGCCATTGCAAATCCTTTATGAGGTGCCACATGGCATCGACACGAAATCCGTCGACGCCTTTATCCAGCCAGAACCGCATGATATCCAGCATGGCCTTTTCGACTTCGGGGTTGCGCCAGTTGAGGTCAGGCTGTTTCACGAGGAAGGCATGATAATAGTATTGTTTGGTCTTTTCATCCCATTGCCAGGCGCTGCCACCGAATACGCTCAACCAATTATTGGGCGGCCTGCCATCGGGCCGGGCGTCTTTCCAGATATACCAGTCACGTCGGGGGTTGTCGCGGGAGCTGCGGGATTCGATGAACCAGGGATGTTCGTCTGAACTGTGGTTAGGTACGAGGTCCAGGATCAGCCGCATCCCGGCTGCATGTACCTTCCGTAATAGTTCGTCGAAATCGGCCATGGCGCCGAAAGTTGGCCAGATGCCCTCGTAGTCGGAGATATCGTAGCCGAAATCCGCCATTGGGGAAGGGTAAATGGGTGAGATCCAGATGGCTTTGATGCCCAGTTGCTGAAGATAAGGCAATCGTTGGATGATGCCCTGCAGGTCGCCGATACCATCTCCATTACTGTCCTGGAACGAACGTGGGTAGACCTGGTAGATGATGCCGTCCTGCCACCAGAGGTATTGTTTTTGATCAGTAGTCATGCAGGGAAACGTTGCAATGCCAATGCCATAATAATGAATATGACCCGTAAATGGTGGAAGGAGGCGGT